>CANDLP010000109.1 GCA_947385505.1 uncultured Clostridia bacterium | reverse complement strand
TTCATTACAAGCACTTCAAGGGGCATTGTTAAGCCGCCCACCGACGTCCATGCAAGACCTGTAACCGCGCCCACCTCGTCATGTTCGGGAAGCTCATCGGGAAGATATTTCTTTATTCCGAGAAAATCTTCTATATTGTTTTCGCTTACGGTTACCTTGTTTTCGCCTTCTAAAATCTTTTTGGCTGATTTTCTGCATACCGCCGCTATTTTTTGTTCAAGCTTTCTGACTCCCGCTTCTTTGGTATAGCTGTCGATAACGGAGTAAATGCCGTTGTCGGTTATTTTTACCTGTGAAGCCTTTTCGCCGTGTTTTTTAAGCTGTTTTGGCAAAAGGTGTTTTTTGGCGATATTGAACTTTTCTTCTCTCGTATAGGAAGGAAGCTCTATTACTTCCATTCGGTCAAGCAGGGGGGCGGGGATCGTATCCAAAGTGTTGGCGGTGGTAATAAACATTACGTCGCTTAAGTCCAGAGGGATCTCAAGATAATGATCCGCAAAGGAAACATTCTGTTCCGGATCCAGTACCTCTAAAAGCGCCGAAGCGGGATCCCCTTTATAATCGGAGCGGAGCTTGTCGATCTCGTCAAGTACTATTACGGGATTCATGGTCTTGGCTTGTGTTACCGCCTTTACTATCCTGCCAGGCATTGCGCCTATGTAGGTCTTTCTGTGTCCTCTTATTTCCGCCTCGTCGCCTACGCCGCCGAGGGAAATTCTCGCATAAGCGCGGTTTATGGACTTGGCGATGGATCTTCCCACCGAGGTTTTACCTACTCCGGGAGGGCCTACAAGGCAGATTATCTGTCCCTTTACGTCGGGGTTAAGGGCGCGCACCGCAATGGTTTCCAGAATACGCTCCTTAACTTTCTTAAGTCCGTAATGATCTTTATCAAGCTGTTTTTCAGCTTTTGCAATATCTATTTTTTTGTCCGACTTTTTATTCCACGGGAGGTCGAGAACCGTGTCCAGATAATTTCTTACAACGCTGTAATCCTGTGAAGAAGGGGACATTTTAGTCAGCTTTTCCGCTTCCTTAATAAGCTTTTCTTCGATATCCTTATTGAGCTTAAGGCCGTAAATCTTTTCCTGATAGGTATAGGCTTCGTCAACGGAGTCCTCATCGCCCAGCTGTCTGGCTATTGCTCTCATCTGTTCGCGGAGGTAGTAGTCGCGCTGATTTTTCTCCATGCTTTCGCTTACGTCCTCGTTTATTTCCACCTCAAGCATAAGAATCTCTATTTCGGTTTCAAGAAACTTAAGGAGCATTTCCGCGCGTTTTTTCTCGGAGATCGTTTCCAGAAGCTTTTGCCTGTCCTCTGTCTTAAGATATGTATTGAAAACAATTATATCCATAAGCTTGGTTATATCCTGCTCGCTCATGGCGCTCTGGTAAAGCTCTTTGGGCATTTTGGGGGAAAAGCTGCAATAATTGGAATATGCTTCTTTTAAAGCACGGGTAAAAGCTGTGGCTTCTTCGGGGGACAGAAAAGTGTTTTTTCTGTCGGAGAGCGGGGTTGGGGTAGCCACATAGTATTCGCCTTCTTTGTGGAAATCCTCCGCTTTTGCGCGGTAGATTCCTTCAACCAATACCCTTGTGGTACCGTCGGGGGTTTTTAAGGTCTGTCTCACTTCCGCTACCACACCCACCTTGTAGACGTCTCCGTTAACAGGCTCGGAAACAAGACTGTCTTTTTGAGCGACAAGGTATATTCTTCTGTCGCCGTCTGCGGCTTCCTTTATCGCTTTGACGGAATAATCTCTGCCAACGTCAAAGTGCAGTATCATTTTCGGGAAAACCACTAATCCCCTCATTGCCAGCGCGGGCATCGTTTCTCTGTTCTTCATATCTGTATCTCATCCTTTCGGTACGGGAGTTATCATATATTGCATGCGTATTTCTGTTACATATTATTATACTCCAACTTAAAGCCAATTGCAAGTGGTTATTGGTGGAAACTGCGTGAAAATAAGACAAAAAAGCGGTATCATAAAAGGGTTTCTTTGTTGATACCGCTGTTTTGAGTTGTATTTTTCCTGATTTGGGAATTTTAAAGCTCAATGTCAAAGTTACGGCTTAAAAACAGACTCTTTTTTTGTTTCGCCTTCATTTTTGCTGTCATGGTCAATTTTTACCGCAACGATACTGCTTATACAGTTATCGCTGACCTCTGTCACCACAAACCGCACGTCCTCATAGTCCACGTGAGGCGTTTTTTCCGTATCCTCCGGAATATATCCCAAAAGGTCGGTAACAAAGCCCGCAATGGTATCGTATTCGTGATCTTCCGGCAATTCGTAGCCGAACAGCTCCAGTACGTCGTCGGGATCGGTGTCGCCGTCAATCCTATATTTATCTTTTCCTATCGCTTTTATCTGAAGCTCTTCATCGTCATATTCGTCCTGTATACTGCCCATAACCGATTCTATAAGATCCTCCGAGGTGATAATTCCCGCGGTTCCGCCGTATTCGTCCACCGCCACTGCCATGCCCGATTTGGTTTCGGTAAGAAGCTTAAAGGCGTCGTCACAGGGACAGCTTTCGGGAAGAAACACAACGTCTCTCACAAAATCCTTTGCCGTATACTTTTCCGGATCCTCTTTTCCCACTAAACACAAAAGATCCTTTACTATAATTATTCCCATGACGTCGTCAATGCTTTCCTTATATACGGGAATACGCGAAAAACCTTCCTCAAGGGCTAAGTACACTATGTCGTCTACCGTGGCGTTTTCGTCCACGGCGGCGATATTGACACGGTGCGTCATAATATCCGACACTTTAAGGTCGCCGAATTCAAACACGTTGTTGATAAGCTCCACCGAAGAGTTTTCGATCTCTCCGCTTTCCGCGCCCGCGTCCACAAGGGAGCGTATGTCGTCCTCGGTGGCGGAGCGGAATCCTTCGCCCAAAGCCTTTTTAAGCAAGAGATCAAGTCCCTTTTCCAGTAAAATAAGGGGATAAAGCAAATAATACGCGGGTCTGCGTTTTCGCCCGTCTGCGTCCATAACATCAAGTCCTTTTCTGTTTATTTTTCTTTTAAGAATATAACATATTTTTTTAAAATATTCAAGCGTTAATGAAAAAATTTTATAAATTTATCATATACCAAAAAACACCTTAGCGTTTTTATTGCAGATTTCTATCATCTCCTCGGTGGAAACGCCTTTTATTTCAGCCATTTTTGCCGCGGTGGACAATATCATGGAGCTGTCGCAGCGTTCTCCACGGTAAGGTACGGGAGCCATATACGGGCAGTCGGTTTCCAGCATAAGCCTGTCCATAGGAACCGCTTCACAGGCTTCAACCGCTTTTTTCGCGTTTTTAAAGGTGAGGACTCCCGTAAAGCTGATGTAAAGTCCTAAGCCGAGAACCTCGGCGGCGGTTTCGCGGCTTCCCGAAAAGCAGTGCATTACCGCTTTTTTCGGCTTTTCCGAATGCAGAATGCGCATAGTGTCTTGAGCGGCGTCACGGCTGTGAATAATAACGGGCATATTAAGCCTGTCCGCAAGTCTGAGCTGTTCGGTAAATACCTTTATCTGCATTTCTCTGTCGTAATTTTCATAGTGATAGTCAAGCCCCATTTCTCCCAAAGCGACGATTTTCGGCTTTTTTGCCAGTTCCTCTATCTGCCGGAGATAATCGTCGGGCAGTCCGCAAATGTCCTCAGGGTGGATCCCGACAGCGCCGTATATGCCTTCACAGCTTTCGGTAAGTTTTATCGTGTCTTCCCACCTGTCTAAGGCGCAGCCAACTGTTATTATCTTTTCCACCGATTCCTCAAAAAGCTTTTTTAAAAGAATGTCTCGGTCTTCGTCATAGGCTTCATCGTCATAGTGGGCATGGGTGTCTATAAGCTTTATCATTTCGGTTTGTTCCTTTATAATGGGTTGTTATAGTATAGATTTTTTTTAATGTTCTTAAAAATAAATAATATCACAAAAAGCTTCGGTTGTCAATCGCGTGAACCGGAAGCTGATGTTTAGCAATGTATGTATTAAAAAAAGCTGTAAAAAAATAAAAAAGCGGCGGAGCCGCGTCCTTGCGAAAGGAAATCGACATAATAAAAAAAGGGCTTTTTTACAGCCCCTTTCCTTAATATTTTTTAATCTTCGCCTATGTCTTGCGGCAGTGTTTATACTATTTGTAAATCATATTATAGACAAATTGAGCATATGGAAATTTACAAATAGTGTTTTGGGGGTAATCGGGAGAGCAACGGCATTAAAACGATTCATATCAGCTCAATATTTACGATCTCCGCAACCGTTGAAGGCGTATAACCGTAATCACCGTAAAACAAATGAATATTTTTTATGGTTATCCGCACATCGGTATATTCATTGTTTTCTATAAGCTTTGCCATTTCGTCCGAAAGGTCGGAGATATGCCCCAGTCTGAAAGTTTCGCCGTACGGCATTGTTTCGCCTGTCGATGTAATTTTATATGACCGCCCGCGAGGATAGTAACTATCGGGATTGTACGCGTCAAAAACTTTCCCGTTATCCGAATCCGCCGTAAAAGTCAAATATCCCTTTCCGTCATCGGGTATAGGACTTTCCGTTTGCTTGCAATAAATCGTTCCGGTGAGAGTAAGTTCTCCCGAAAATGCCGCTTCGGTACAGAGTAATGCGGGTGAATCCCGGTCTTGATCATTATCAAAGACATAGATTGTTGACGCGTCTGTGCATATCAGTCCGTTTTCCAGTTTATCGCCCGCATTTACGGTATAAATCACCGCTTTGTTTTTCAGATAAAGATTATATTCATCCAACGCTTCTTGAGTATCAATATTGTAATATTCGGATTTGCCTTCGGAGGCTTTTCTGTCATAGAGCGGAACAACATATGTAAAATATGCGTGATCGTATTCGAGATTATAGGAGTAATACGAATTGGCGTCGGGAGAGATACTTATCGCCGCCTCTTGCGTAAGCAGTTCTCCCGCCGTTCCCACAAAGGGCGGTATACTCGGTATATCGGCGTTCTCATCTGCCGTTAGGTGGTTTATTGTCTTGGGTTCGGCAGGAATATCCTCCTCAGCTGCTGTTCCGATTATCGGATAGCCCGTGTTGGTTTCTTTTGAACAGGCAGTGAACAGAAGAACAGATAACATAAGGGCTGAGATTGCTTTTACTTTTTTTGTCATAAACGGGTTCCTCTCAAAATATTATATATGAACAAACCCATCCTCAAAAAATTATATTGAGGATAGATTTGTTCACGCATATGCAATTTACTTTTTAGTCAATAAATAATAAAGCAAGAATTATTAAGAGAATACAGGAAATTTATTTGGCATAATGATAAATAATGGGAAACGCATTAGCAAAATTTTCCCAAGTATAGTATTGATACCTTACAAGACACTTACCGCCGTAATTTGCATGATAAACATATAAGCCTCTGGCGTCAGTGTTAATTATAGCAACAGAATGATCATACTCGCTATTTTTGGGGAGCACTCTAATGTATGTACCTAAATTATGGTGTGTGTTATCCATAAATAAGTTTTTAGCTAATTCGGTATTTAGAGTTGTGCCTGTATTGCTTAATATGACGAGGTTAGAGTCGTTAAGATTTTTGCTGTGCGTACAATAGTATGCTAATTTAGCAAATCCCATACATTGTATTGCGTTATTGTAGGGTACGCAGTCGCATCCGCCATATAATACTAATAACCATTTAAAAAACAGATAAACTATTTTTTAAATGCCATGCCGCAAAAGCGGCATGGTGAGGGAGCAAAGCTCCCTCAGTTATTGTATTGAACTTAAATAACCACCGCCTTCGGCGGTACTTCGGCTTCGCCGAAGTATTTGAATTGTGGATAAAATCCACAATTCAAATGGTTATTAGTATAAACTGCAATTGTAGTTATGGCAAGTGCATTCTTTGCCTGTCTGTGAAAAATATGAATTATCTGGGTACATATTAATCATTTCAGCAAAATTACCGGGGTTATAAATTTTAGGTAGTACAGAAATAGGCTCTGCCAAATGTACGTCCGGGATAAAACCGAGATCAATGTCACTGTAAGCTACGATAATTGATTCGCTTATATTAACAATTCCAACATTGGAAGTAAGCAACAATCCGTCTGATAACGTTTGAACTGCCTTTACATATACCGTTTCGCTTTCTGCTTCTGGTACAAAGGAATATTTGTTTTTCTCCGAAGCTTCAGTGAGCACGAAATTTTCGTTGTCATACGAACAATAAATTTCCGGCATTTTTTCTGTGTAAGTTATACACATTTCGGTGTGAATACGGGAAGTTTCCGTATTATATTAAGCGTTTAGCGTTAACACATCTTTAGTACATGCTGTTTGCACATCTTCTGCCACAATATCCTTGCTGTCAATCTCCGTTGCATAGACAGTAGGCGTAACGGCTAAGTTCAAAGCAATTGCAAAAGTTGATGTAAAGGCAAGAGCTCTTTTAAAATTTGTCTTTTTCATTTTTTGTCCTTTCTGATTTTGTCAGTACTTATGAATTGTTTTTGCATAATAGTTATGATGCTTGTTGTTAAATGCAATTATCAAAAAAACATTTTACTCACCTACTTTCTTTTTGCCAAAAAAACTTAATTTATCCACACGCTTTTCGGCGTATTGCTCTCGCTCTGAGATTTACCGAACAATCCGCCCTCTTTAGCGTAATGATTACAAGTAACGCGGTAATAATAACCGCCTTCTACGGAAACGCAGTAATCGTTAAGATAATATGCATTGCTGTCTGATATCAGCAAGTCGCCAATATTTTTTCGGTTTTCCAGTCCGTGCCGTTTGTACTGTATTCGATCACTATATCTTTATAACCGATAGATTTCATACTGCTGTTAGATTGCGTTATTCCGTTCATATATAAATTTCCATTAGATGTATACACTGACATATCATATTGTTTTATCAATCCTAACGCTCTAAGCTGTTCATTTATTGATATTGTTTGTGTGAAAGACTCAGCATGCACCGGTATAGCAGGCGTGCCAAGTGCAATAACACAGATAATTGATAAAGAAATAAGTGTTTTTTTCATACTATATACTCCTTTTGTTATTTTATCGAATCAATTATTTTTTCACATTCATCATAAGGGACATTACTTGAAAACATACCAAAAACAGTTTTATCTTTTTCGTAAAGAATGCTGTATTGACCGTCTTCTTTGGAAACAACAGCCGTGGAACCGTTCACCTCCCTTTCCGAAATGTTATAATGATCGGAAGGGATTCCTATCCTCCCAATTTCATTCCAATATCTTGAAAATGAAAAACCAATATCTTGCTGTCCTTTTCTATATATGAAATAAACGTAATTTGACGTATGTTCGTTGACATTTGTATTGATATCCGTAAGAACAAACCCTTCCGGAATATAAGATCGGAAGAGCGTCGTGTAGGGAAAGAGTGTGCACGGACGTGGG
>CANDLP010000108.1 GCA_947385505.1 uncultured Clostridia bacterium | reverse complement strand
GGGGTATTGAAAGGCTTGACATAGCATTACTATCACGGACAGCCGCTAAAGCGGCACTCCATAAAATTTTGTGTAAAAGCAATTCCAATCAAGTCAAAGAACGGCTTGCAAAGCAAGCATGATTAGGGATTTCCTCTTAATTGCCCACGGGGAAAATATTAAGAGAGGAAATCAAGTTATGCGGATTCTCTGTCCGCAAACATTATCGAAAGTTGATTCGAAACCAAGTCCCAATTTCGACAGATTACGCTCCAATGCGCAACGTTATTTTTCGACGCAAGATACAAAATTTTTCGCAGGCTGTCCAATTTTGTTCCCAGCTTTTAACGCAGCTCGGATAAGTCTGCTGCCATTTTTCTTTGAATTCAATCAACGCATTTAATGCTTCATCCTCGTTTATTGCCTGATAAACTTTTTTCAAATCGGCCATCAACGATTTGATGTCCTTGTAGCTCACATAACGAGTTGACGAGCGTATCTGATGAATAATGCAGCGTTGTATTTGTGATTTAGGAAATGCCGCATTAATTGCCTCTCGGAAACCTGTCAATCCGTCTACGCAAAACACGTAAACGTCTTTAACACCGCGATTTTTTAGGTCATTCATTACTGATAACCAAAACTTTGCACTCTCGTTTTCACCTATCCAAACACCTAAAATATCCTTGCGACCATCCATCTGAATCCCTAAAACTACATACGCCGCTTTTGTGATATACTGATGATTTTCCTTCACTTTGTAGTGGATCGCGTCCATGAAAACAAACGGATATACATCATCCAACGGACGGTTTTGCCATGCGGCTATTTCGGGTGTGATCTTCTCTACAATCTTGCTGACTAAACCGTCAGAGATTTCAACGTTATACAGATTTTTTATCTGCTCCGATATATCCCGTTGACTAATTCCGCAGGAGTAAAGCGCAAGGATTTTCTCTTCCATTCCATCCGCATTTCTATTATATTTTTCGATAATCTGCGGCTCATATTCTCCGTTTCTGTCGCGGGGAATTTTGACATCAACCTCTCCAAGCTGCGTTTTTACTGTCTTTTTCGAGTATCCGTTTCTGTAGTTTTTCGACATTCCTTTTTCGGCATTATCTGTCACTCGTTCGCTTTTTTCGTATCCGAGCTTTTCTTCGAGTTCTGCTTCCATTACCGTTTGCAGTACGTCGCTGAACAACTCCTTCATGCTGTTAATAATGTCCGTTGTGCTTGTAAAATGTTGGCTGTTTACAAATTCCTTAAGCAGTTCCTTTGATGTTTTTTCCATAATAATAGCACTTCCTTTCAGTTTTTTCCTTACTTTGAGTCTTGGCTGATTGGAAGTGCTTTATTCAGTTTTACACAAAATTCATCAGGGTCTCGCTAAAGCGGCTGTCTGTTTTGCCTTTTAATTCTTGCTACCCGTAAACGGGTCAATATATTCTTTCAATGTTATTTGATCATATTCATGATCTTCTTTCAATTGATTTTGAATATATTGTTTTATTGCGGTTTCGTTTCTTCCTACCGTATCTACAAAATATCCACGACACCAAAAATGTCGATTTCCATATTTGTACTTTAAATTTGCATGCCTGTCAAATATCATTAAAGTGCTTTTCCCCTTGAGAAATCCAACAAATTGTGCTATACTTAAATATGGCGGTATGCTTACCAACATGTGTATGTGATCCGGGCATGCTTTTGCTTCTATTATCTCTACCTTTTTTTCTTCACACAACTTCCTAAGTATTTGTCCTATGTCCGCTCGCAATTTTCCGTATATTGCTTTTCTGCGATATTTCGGCGCAAATACTATGTGATATTCACTTCTGTATGTTGAGTGTGACAATGTTTTTATTTCATTTTTCATTGCTAATGACCTCCTTTATGTTTCCGTAATAGTAATGTGGCTGCCAAACCTTTACTATTATACCATATCGGAGGTTGTTATTTTGCTAAAGCTTTTTATGCCACCGGCTGAGCCGGTGGTTTTTTACGCTAAAGCTCCAATAACCATTTGAATTGTGGATAAAATCCACAATTCAAATACTTCGGCGATACGATCCTTACAAAGTTAAAGGTGTTTTTTTGTTAAAATAATCAAATGAATAAATAATTTCAGTAAACCTTTACAATATCTCCTAAAAGTGGTAAAATAAAAATATAAAAACGAAACAAACAGGAGGGATAAAAATACATGGGGTTTTTACAACGATTTTTAAAGTACCAAAAGATTTACATACAGTGTCATAACAACCCTGATGCCGATACGATCGCTTCCGCGTATGGTGTGTATTGTTTTTTAACGGAGAAAGGTGTTGATGCCGAGATAATATACGGAGGAGTACAGCCGATACAAAAATATAATATAAAATATATGATTAAACAATGTAACATTCCGATTCACCATGTGGAAAGTATTCCGGAAACAACAGAACTCCTTTTGATTATAGACGGGCAATACGGACAGGGAAACGTGCAAAGGTTTGAAACAGCCGACATTGCTGTTATTGACCATCATCTGCCTGTGATAAAGGAAAACGAAAAAGTGTTGATCAAAAGCAGTTATCAAAGCTGTTCTACAATCGTATGGGAATTATTAACAGAGGAAAATTATCCTGTCAAAGAAAATAAAGCGCTTCGTGTGGCTTTATTGTACGGTTTGTTTACAGATACCTCTTCCTTCTATGATTTATACAGGGAAAAGGATATTGAAATGAGGATGGAGCTTTCCGGGGAATTTCCCGTTTTTGAAAAGCTGATCAAATCCGGTATGACTGTCGGGGAACTGATGATAGCCAGTGACGCAATGTATAACCACTATTTTGACATTAACAAACGTTTTGCAATAGTATCCGCACTGCGCTGTGACCAAGCTGTTCTGGGTATTATCGGTGATTTTGTGATACAGGTTGATATCATTTTGGCGTGCTTTGTTTATACTTCCGTTAACGGAGGATACCAGATATCCGTAAGGAGTTGTGACGATCGGATCTCCGCAAAAGATTTGGCAGCCTATGTCTGCGAGGGAATCGGCTCCGGCGGCGGACATGCCAAAAAGGCGGGCGGAAGGATTTCCTCCCAATTTCTTTCCGAAAAGTATGGGAAAATAGATATTTTTGATTTTATTTATCAAAAGATGAATGAATTTATCGCAGAATAGTTTTGCTGTATTGACTCTTAAAAATATTTCAATGTTCCTTTTTAAAAGTTAAAAAATAACCCGCAAGCCGGTTTGGTTTGCGGGGTGTTTTATGTTTTCCAAAAAATTTTAGCGTTTCCGTCTGCGGAAATAACAATCTTATCAATCAAAATATCTGCGTATCAAGTATTATACAAAGTTGGAAAAATGTCATTTATTATCGTTTGATGGTTGGAAAAGTGTCATTTATCAGCAAAAAACAGTTGCGTAAATGCTGAAAAAGCGGTATACTGTGTTTATTGACGGAGATATACGACTTAATCCCTGCGGAGATTAACAAGCCCAACAAATCCATAGATGAAGCGTTTGTTTTTACAAACTACAATGTAGAGGTGAAGGACAAATATGTTTATTATCCGATTTATATACTGATGTTCCTTAATGATGAGGACGTTAAGCTTCCGATTGTGGATATTTCGGATTTGTCGGAATTGTTTGAATTAAAATGAAAATACAGTTACAAGTAGTCAGGTACAATTTGGTCAATCATACTTGACTATTTTTACTAAATATGCTATACTGTAAACGCAAATCAAAAAGGAGGGAACCCGCAATGTTTATCGGCAGAGAACCGGAGCTGAAAGCGCTCGATAAATTGCACCAAACAAAAAAATTTGAGCTGGTTGTAATATACGGGCGCCGCCGAGTAGGAAAAACCGCGCTTATAACCCGATTTATAGAGGATAAAAAAGCGATTTATTTTATGGGCGTGGAAAGCAGCGCCAAGCAGAATTTAGAGAATTTCAGCAAAAGCGTTATTGAGTACAGCGGCGGTATAGCGGCGGACACTTCTTTTATTTCTTTTCAGTCGGCTTTGGAATATGTCTTTAAGCTGTCTGAAAAAGAACGGCTGATTCTTGTAATAGATGAATATCCCTATGCCGCCCGCTCGTCTAAAAGTCTTGCTTCCACCTTGCAGATGCTTATCGACAAATATAAGGACAGCTCAAAGATGATGCTGATAGTGTGCGGCTCCTCGATGTCATATATGGAGGATAAGGTTTTGGCATACAAGGCGCCTCTTTACGGCAGACGGACAGCGCAAATGAAAATTCAGCCCTTTGATTTTGAGGAAACATATCAATATTTAGACCGTATTTCCGATTTTTCCGATGAAGATAAGGCTTTGATATACGGGATAGTGGGCGGTACTCCTCAGTATCTGCTGCAGATAGACGGAAAGTTGAGTGTTGAGGACAATATTAAAAACACTTATCTTAACCCCGTTTCTTTTCTTTATGAGGAACCTATGAATCTGCTTAAACAGGAGGTAAGAGAACCTGCTGTTTACACTGCCGTTATATCCGCGATCGCGGGCGGCGCTTCACGCATGTCGGAAATTTCAAGTAAGGTTGGGGAACCCACCAACGTGTGTTCGGCTTATATAAAGAGCCTAATTGATCTCGGAATTGTGAAAAAGGAAACGCCTTACGGTGAAGCCGTTTCAAAAAAATCGATCTATTCCATTGAAGACAATATGTTCAGATTTTGGTACAGATTTGTTTTAGGAAACAATTCTCTTATTGCCAGAGGCGCTGCCGATATTGTGTATAAGCGCATCGAGCCTTATTTTCCCGAGTATATGGGAAAGGTCTTTGAGGAAATATGCGCTCAGTACCTTTGGAAAATGCTGCTTAAGGAAAAAACGCCTGTTGAATTCGCTTCGCTGGGACGCTGGTGGGGAAATGACCCCGTAAAAAAATGTCAAGCCGAAATTGATATTATTGGAGAACAGGATAAAAGTAACGCCCTATTTGCCGAGTGTAAATGGACTAATGAAAAGATCAATTTGGGGACACTTGAAACCTTGTTGGAGCGCGGCAGGATTTTTTCCTACCAAGAGCCTTATTTTTACCTGTTTTCTAAAAGCGGTTTTACAAAGGGCTGTTCGGATAGTGCAAAGGAATTGGGCAATGTGACCTTGATTAAGTACGGTGATATTCTGAAAGAAATGAAATGAAAAACTGCTGAGATAATACCGCAGAATTTGAAGCAGGTTTCGTCAAAATCATCTGCCGGAAAATTATCTTTATCAAATACTATCTAAATGTGCTTAAATTCATTTACAGATGAAGACGCAATACTTTGAGCATATTTAAGCAGTTCCTTTGTATTTTTGCCTGTTTCTTTTTAGGTAGCATAGAGTATTATTCAACGTTGTAATTCGCGTAATTGCGGACAACACATTTAAAAAACCAACTAATTGTTGTGTCTATGGATTCAATGTTATAATTTATAAGAAAAAATTCTTAAAATCGTCATTAAAATATCGGACTTTAAAACGCAGCAAAAAAATATTACCCTGCAAAGCACAAACCTCTTGCAGGGTAATATTTATATATTCCAGACAATCTTAGCGTCTCCGTCCACGGAAATAACGATTTTCTCAATCAATATATCGGCGACCTCCTTTTTCCGCCTATAATCGGCAGCCTTCCAAGACCTGCCGAGATTGACAATAGCAGACGTATCTTCGCTTCTGCTTTTCAGCTCCTCAATTCTGTCCGTAAGCGCTATTTTATCCTGTTTAAGCTGTGTAGCCTTCTGATTGGCAAGCACCAGCAAGTCGCTGTTAAAGCCGCCTGAAAGCATTGTGTCCATCAGCTGCTTTTCGTTTTGCTCAACAGCTTTAAGCTTAAGCTTCAAATCGTTTATTTCGCCGTATTCAAAAGCTTTGCCGCCGCGTTTTACCTCTTTCAGCTCCGACAGCTTTTCAGTGATACAGTCATAAACCATATTCTCCAGATCCTCGGCGTAAATTGTCACCTTAGTTACAGTACAAATTTTTTGGTGGGATTTTCCCGTACAGTTAAAGTATCGCCGAACGTCGCCGTTTTTATTGATAACCCCTTTAACGGTAGTCATATGGTGACCGCATTTTTCGCAGATGATTTTTCCCGCGAGCCAGCTTGTACTGTTGCTGAAGCTGTTGGTTATCTGTTTGTTTTTCTCTAATTTCCTTTGGCATTTCAGCCAGATTTCGGAATCCACGATTCTCCGATGAGTAAGGAGTACCAGCTTCATATCAGACCAATCGGGATTATCGCGCTTGTGCTTGCTCTGTCCGTACAATTGCGCTCCGAATTCTCCTTTAAACATAGCCAAGTCGGTGATCATCTGAGTTCCGTGCCTTTCGTAATAATCGAAAATATCCGAATCCGCTTTAACATAGATCGAATTTTTCAGCAGTGTCGACAGCTTAGCGGTAGACCAATCGCTCCCGTCCAACGGTTTTTGCCCTCAGACAAAAGAATATCCAGCAGCCGTCTGAGAGAAACACTCTCCTGAGCGTAAACCTCATATATGTATCTGATCTGTTCCACCTGAGATTGTTTTGTTAACATGAATCTCATTGTTGGCAAGATCTTCCCATTTTAGTGCACAAATTTCACCGATACGAAAGCCTGTATACAATGCCAACAAAATTCCAAACAAAAATATATCCTCATTTGCCAGCAAATACTGCACTGAAGTATCTTGTCCAGATACAGACAATACTCGTGTTTTTGTCTTCGTCAATTTTAGCAGATGAATATCAGGAGCAGCCGCTTGATACTGCGTTTTCGCAAAACCAAGTCCCATTCCGAGTACGATTAACACATGATTCACGGTTTCTCTTGACAAATTCTTATTTATTAACAATTCATCTGTAAATTTTTCAATTGTACATGCTGTTAAATGCTTGATCTGAATTTTGCCCACCTGCTTTGAGATATGATTTTTTATTGTGGTAAAATACCTTTGATAGCTTGAAATTTTAAGCTGGTTTTTGTTATGCGCCAACCATTCCCACATTATGTCGTCAACGGTTACCGATGATTTCCTCGCTCCGGTTATAGGTTGATTTATGCAAACAAGCTGTTTGGCTTTTACCTCACGATATGTTTTAGCATAAACAGAACCGTATTTTTTGGTGCCCTCAAGCGTAATTTCCTTTACATATCTAGCTTCCCATCTGCCATCCTTACGCTTGAAAATGTTTTCTCCTCGTCTTGGCATGTATTGCTCCTTTCGAAATTTTACTAATAATAGCATATTGACGAGAAATTTGACAATAAATAATTTTTTATTTGTATCCATTATAATATTTTTTAAATAATTTGGTATTATTTGTAAATTTATTGTAAACTCGCACAAAACAAAGTTGACTTTTTGTCAAAAAAATGTTATAATTATAAAAATAATGTATGTAATATATGGACATGTTTTACGACTTTTTACAATAAACGCTGTTTCATGTGAAGTAGCGTTTATTGTATTTTTATACTAGGGCTTGT
>CANDLP010000107.1 GCA_947385505.1 uncultured Clostridia bacterium | reverse complement strand
TGATAAAAACAATAAAAAATTTACCAAACCCCTTGAAATTTTGCAAAAAATAAGGCATAATTAAAAGTAACGTTTTTTACCTGAAAGGATGAGTGTAATGGATTTTAAAAAAGTAAATGTATTTACCGAATCTGAGGCGGTGTATCCGCTTACAATGCTGCTGAGCGAGCTTGGAATAAACGGGTTTGAGATTCACGACAGCGAGGATTTTGAAGATTTTCTGAAAAACAAGGAAATGAACTGGGATTATATAGACGACGACCTGATGGGACTTAAAGACGTAAAGACCCATATTACTCTCTACCTTCAGGAAAATTCACAGGGAGCGGAAATGTTTTCGGCGCTTAAGGGTGCTCTTGAAGATATAAAAAACAGAGATAAGGACGGTTTTTACGGCTCTCTGGATATTCAAACTGGAAGCATAAGGGAGGAAGATTGGGCCAATAACTGGAAACAGTACTATAAACCTTTCAATGTGGGAAAAAAACTCCTGATAAAGCCCACATGGGAAAATGTATCCGACAGCAAGGGCAGGAAAATACTTGAGATAGACCCCGCCTCTTCATTCGGTACAGGACAGCATCATACCACAAAGCTTGTGATGGAAGCGTTGGAGTCGGTGATAAAAGGCGGAGAAAAAGTATTGGACTTAGGGTGCGGAAGCGGGATACTCTCAATAGCGGCATTGCTTCTCGGCGCCGATAAGGCGGTTATGACAGATGTGTTTTTAAACGCCGTGAACACCGCTTCCGAAAATACGGAACAAAACGGCTTTGATAAAACAAGATACGAGGCGTACTGCGGAAACATTATAGACGACGGTAAATTAAGAGAAAAAATAGGCGGCGGCTATGATGTTATTACCGCGAATATAGTGGCGGACGTTATTATAAGGATGTGTCCTTATTTCAGAGGATTCTTAAAGGAAAACGGCGCCGTTATTATATCGGGAATTATAACCGAACGTCTTGACGAGGTAAAAGATGCGCTTGCCGCGGAAAAAATCCACATTGAAAGAATAGACGAGGAAGAAGGCTGGAACGCAATAATTTGCCGTGTGAAAAATTGACGGGTAACCCCTGCGCCTATTATCGCATAAAATATACCGAGGTGATTTTTATGCAGGCTATCTGGTTTTTTCTGAGCGTATTTTTGGGTATCATGGGCGGTTATTTTATTTTGAGGATAATTTTATCTTCAATTACAAAAAGGCTTTCCGAGGGCTATTTGTCGGGGCGCCGCCTTAGCGGCGGGATAAACGGCAAAAAAAGCGGCGGAAACTCTTAAAGAATGGAATGAAACTGATGGATGAGATCGGACAGATAATGTTAAAGGGCTTTGTTGAGGAGATAGTGTATAAAAACTCCGAAACAGGCTACATAGTTTTTTTGCTTAATCATGACGGGGAACCGATTGACGTTGTGGGAGAACTTGGCGATATTGCCGAAGGGGAGCGGCTGGAGCTGTATGGCGATTATGTCAATAATCCCAAATACGGGCGGCAGTTTAAAGCGGTAAGCTGCACCCGCACCCTTCCCACCACCCCCGAAGAGATAAGAAGATATCTCGGCTCCGGAATAATAAAGGGACTGGGTCCCGCCTTAGCGAAAAAGATCGTTCAAAGCTTCGGAGAGGATTCCTTGGACGTTATCGAAAACGATCCGCTCAGACTGGCGGAGCTTAAAGGCGTAACAAGCGACAAGGCGCTTTATATCAGCAATGAGTACCGCAAGCTCAGTGGCATAAAAAACGTTATCGAGTATTTGCAGAGTTTCGGAATCGGCCCTGCTTCGGCGGCGTTAGTATGGAAAAAGTACGATGTGTCGTCGCTCCTGTTTATAAAGGAAAATCCTTATATACTCTGCGATGATGAATTAGGCGTTGATTTTGATCAGGCGGACGATATTGCAAGATCGGTGGGGATAAGCGCTGACAGCATTAACCGTGTTATAGCCGCTATGCTCTACATATTAAGGGAAAATTCAAACGCGGGACACACCTGCCTTCCATTGAAAAGAGCGGTGGAAGCCGCGGAAAGATTTTTGTCGCTGAGTCATGAAAACATACACCGAGGTATTGACGAGGCATTGAAAAGCGGACAGCTTAAAATTCTCCATATAGGAGAGAAAAGCTATATTTATCTGAACGAATATTACCGCGCCGAAAAATATATTTCCGATAAACTGACCGAAATGCTGAAAACCTCGGCGGGTGAGGTAAAGGATCTTTCCGAGGAGATAGCGGGCGTTGAATTCGCTTTGGATATAGAATTTGAAACCCTTCAAAAGGCGGCAATTAACGGCTGTCTCGGAAATAAGCTGTTTATTCTGACCGGCGGACCCGGAACGGGAAAAACAACCACATTAAACGGCGTTATCCAGCTTTTTAAGAAACACAAAAAAAGCATTTCGCTTGCCGCTCCCACAGGGAGAGCGGCAAAGAGAATGAGTGAGGTTACGGGAGAAAGCGCCAGAACCATACACCGCCTTTTGGAAGTGGACTTTACCGTTAAAGACAAGCTGATGTTCAAAAGAAACGAAAAAAATCCCCTTAAAGCGGATGTTATTGTTGTTGACGAAATGTCGATGGTGGACGTTATTTTGTTTGAAGCGCTTTTAAGGGCGTTAAAGCCGTCGGCTTCCCTTATAATGGTGGGAGACAGCAATCAGCTCCCTTCGGTAGGGGCTGGAAACGTTCTCAGGGATCTTATTGCGGGAGGAGAGATTCCTAAGGTTGAGCTTACCGAAATATTCCGTCAGGCAACGGAAAGCCTTATCGTCACCAACGCGCACAAAATAGTCAACGGTGAATATCCTGTTCTGAACGACAGAAAAAAGGATTTTTTCTTTATGCCCTGCGAGAACGAAAGGGATATACCAAGACTTGTGATAGAGCTTACCAAAAAAAGACTCCCCAATACATACGGCTATTCTCCGTTGGAGGATATACAGATACTGACCCCCACCAGAATGGGCTGTGCGGGGACTAAGGAGCTTAACCGTGATCTTCAGCTTGCTCTTAATCCGCCTTCAAAGGAAAAAAGGGAAATAAAGGTGTTTGAAACTGTTTTCCGCGAGGGTGACAAGGTAATGCAGATTAAAAACGATTACGATATAGAGTGGAAAAAGGACTCTGAATACGGAAGGGGCGTTTTCAACGGCGATATAGGTTTTATTGAAGAGCTGGACAGGCACAGCGGCAATATTATAGTGAATTATGACGGAAAAAAAGCGCTCTACACTCCCGATATGCTGAAAAAACTCGATCTTGCTTACGCCGTAACTGTACATAAAAGTCAGGGCAGCGAGTACAACGCGGTAATAATGCCCCTTACCTCCATAAGCAAAAACCTTCAATACCGAAATTTGCTTTATACCGGAGTAACGAGAGCCAAAAACATTCTTATTTTAATAGGTACGAAAAAACAGGTATATGAAATGGTTGACAACGACAGAAGAACGCTTCGCTATTCCTGCATAAGAGCGCTTTTAAGGCTTAATAACAGCGGGGAGAAGCCGCTGTGAACCGAGCTTATATTCTGAAAAGACTGCTTTTGGATCTTTTTTATCCCAACCGCTGCGGTATGTGCGGCTGTGAGATACCTTATGACGAATATTTCTGCAACACCTGTGTGAAATTGTTTTCGCCCGCGGCAAAAGCCGTTATACCCGATGTGGATCATTTTACGGCTTTTGCCGTTTATGACAGCTTCGGAAAATTTTTCGCCGGAAGGTTTAAAAACAACAGCGACGGTTACGCGGTAAGCGGAGCCGCCTATTTGATATACAAGGCGCTGGTCAAAGACAGAGAAATCGATTTGAACGGTATTGAAATTATTACATATGTGCCTATGAGAAAAAGGGATATGTACCGCCGCGGTTACAATCAGTGCAGGCTTATTGCCAATGAAGTCGCGCAGCTGTCGGACAGGCCTTGCGTGGGGCTTTTGAAAAAAATCAGGGATACAAAACCGCAAAAGGTCTTAAAAGCGGCTGAAAGACCGGCGAATGTAAAAGGCGCTTTCTACTGTATTAAAGAAAAAGCGGTAAAGGGCAGGCACATTCTGATAGTTGACGATATAAGCACAACGGGCAGCACTTTATCCGAAGCGGCAAGAATTCTTAAACAAGCCGGAGCGGAAACTGTCAGCGCGGCGGTTTTTGCTAAAACGAGTTTTCAAAGAGAAGCGGAAAAACGAATACAGAAATAATAAAAATGACGAATCCGCTTTTGGCTTACAGAATTTCTCAGACGGCTTAATTCGTTTTTTGCTGCGAAAGAAATATTAGGGGTATCTGAAAACAAAGCGATTCAGTGCAATTTCGCTTTCTTGATTGGAGCAAGGATGCATTCGGGGAACATTGTTTTGCGGCGCCGACCTAAGAGGGGATTTAAACCGTTATAAGATCTTTAATCTTTTCAAACCTGCCCTCTCCTATCCCGTCCACCTTCATAATTTCTTCAACGCTCTCAAATCCGCCGTATTCTTCTCTGTATTTCACGATATTTTCGGCAATGACATTTCCGATACCCGGAAGCTCTGCCAATTGCTCCGCTCCCGCTTCATTTATATTGATTCTTACGGTGCCCGAATATTCATCGGAATTTTGCGAATCTATACAGTTCGCTTCAAGCGTCCTTTCCGCCACAAAGACGTCGTCCGATCTTCTGCCGATTTCACACTTAAGTATTACAATAACGCACGCTGCCGCAAACAGAAGAGAAATAATCAGAAACAAAGTATCGTTTTTCATAGGACCGGCCGTTTATTTGCTGAGATCAATATTTCTAACTCTGTCTCTTATTTTAAGGACCATTCCCGGCGTTACCGACAGTTCGTCTATACCGATCCGCAGAAATTCCTCCGTAAGGCTTGTATCTGCGCCTAATTCGCCGCATATGCCTATGCGCGCTCCGTTTTTGTGAGCGTTTTCCGCTGTCAGTTCGATAAGCCTTAATACCGCTTTGTGGTGGGGATCACAGAATCTTTCAACCTTGGGATTCTGTCGGTCACAGGCTAATGTGTATTGGGTCAGATCATTGGTGCCCACACTGAAAAAATCCACCATCGGAGCCAGCAGATCGCTTATTATTGCCGCAGCGGGAGTTTCTATCATAACGCCGATCTCTATGTTCTCGGAATATTCTTTTCCCTGAGCCTTGAGTTCATTTTTTACATTTTTGCAGATGTCCAGTATTTCGGTAAGCTCTTCCACGCTTGTGATCATCGGGAACATTATTCCGAGATTTCCGTAAGAGGAGGCGCGGTATAAGGCTCTCAGCTGAGTCTTGAAAATCTCCGGACGGGAAAGACAAAAGCGTATTGCCCTGCACCCCAGCGCGGGGTTTTCTTCTTTTCCTATGTGAAAATAGTCCGCCTGCTTGTCGGCGCCCGCGTCTAAGGTTCTTATTATTACCTTTTTCCACGCCATACTTTCGAGAACTTTTTTGTAAACGCCGAACTGCTCTTCCTCCGTAGGATAGTCGTGGCGGCCGAGATATAAAAATTCGCTCCTGAAAAGTCCGATGCCGCCCGCGTCGTTCAAAAGCACCGCACCTATGTTTTCGGTGCCCTCGATATTGGCGAATATATCTATAACCCTTCCGTCAAGGGTTATGTTTTCCTTGCCTTTAAGGTTCTGATGAAAGCGGCGTTTTTCTTCCTCTTCATTTTGTTTTTGGGTAAGGCGCTCGGTTGTGTCAAAATCGGGCTCGGTGAAAACGTCGCCGGTAAAACCGTCGGCTATAATACTGTCGCCTTCTTTGATATTCTTTAAAAATTCTTCGCCCACCCCCATTATGGCGGGGATATTCATATTTCTGGCAAGAATGGCGGTGTGTGAATTTGTGGAACCGTATGCGGTGACAAAACCCAATACCTTGCTTTTATCCAACAGTATCGTTTCGCTGGGAGCAAGGTCGTCGGCGCAGACTATGACGTTTTCCGCTTCAAACAGCGCGCATTCGCTGCCGCCCATGATAAGATTGTTTATAATTCGGTCGGAAATGTCTTTTACGTCGGCGGAACGGGCTTTCATATAGGAATCGTCCATTGCCTCGAACATAGCGGCGAAATTGTCGGCAGTTACGGACACGGCGTATTCAGCGTTAACCGATTGGCTGTCTATGATATTGATAAGAGATTCGTTGTAATCCGTATCGTTTATCAGCATCATATGTATCTCGAAAATCCAGGCGTTGGGTTCGCCTACGTCGTTAAGCGCCTTGTTATAAATTTCTTTAAGCTGATTTATTGACATTTCCTTTGCTTTTTCAAGGCGCGCTTTCTCAGCTTCGGGGTCGTCCACGCGTATTCGGCGTACTTCGCCTCGGCAATGCTTAAAAATCGATACTTTTCCTATAGCTACTGCATTGTAAATGCTGTTTCCGGTGTACTTTTTCATTGCAAAGCCTCCTTATGCCTTATGATCGGCAGCGCTTGCCATATAGTATTATCAGTCAGCAGCACTGCATAATAAGCCATACCCTGTCAAAGCGTTCAGCGGCAAGATCCTCTTTTCTTATATAATAATATATTCTTCCGCAGTCGCCGAACATAAGTTCAAAGTCATCGCTTTTGACAGTGTCCAATTGAAATAAAAGCAGCCATTCCTTCGCGGAGGATTGTTCCGCCTCCTGTCTGTCGCGGGGAGTTACATTTTCCCTGCTTCCTCCAAGATAATACCCGCGTGAAACAAGCTCGCATTCCACGGTCATATTGTCCTGTATAATATCCGCCCAGCCCAAAAGCTTTGAGCTGTTATTCGGCGTGTTTATTTTTAACCCCTTCGCCGCTCTGTCGTAATCGTCCCAACACTCCAGAAGCTTGTCCCTTTGAAGCAGAAAATCGGGATAATCCTGATATGAATCCTCGGATTTCGCCTGTATCCCTATTGGCGGAAATTGAAATTCCTCGGATAGATCCGAAGGGAAATCCGTTGTTTTAAGCTTGCTTATTTCCTCAAAATAAAACACTTTTGCACAGCCCGTGTCTTTTGGATCAAAGCCCTGTTTCATTGTGTCAACATCATAGAAAAATGAAAGAAGCCCTTTTTTCGGGAGCAAATTATCGGTATCGTATTTTGAGATTTCCTCTAAATTAAACTGTGCAATAAAGGACAGCGGATGGTTTTTAATCACTTCGCCGCACCTCTCGCCCTCATAGCGGCACCACTCGAATCCGTCGGGAAGGTCGGGTTTTCCGCCGAAACGAGTGGCGCCGATTTTAAGATCGGCTTTTCCCTCGATCTTTAACCTTACGGAATTGCGCAAGGTCTTTTTAAGCTTATTTTTCAGTTCCATTTTGTACCCTTCCTTTCCTGTTTAAATCAGCGTTTTATACTAATAACCATTTGAATAGTGGATTAAATCCACTATTCAAATACTTCAGCGAAGCCGAAGTACCGCTGAAGGCGGTGGTTATTATAGCAATCCAATTAAAAGATAAACATTTGATTATAAAAAGCCTATTATTAAAT
>CANDLP010000106.1 GCA_947385505.1 uncultured Clostridia bacterium | reverse complement strand
CACGTCCGTGCACACTCTTTCCCTACACGACGCTCTTCCGATCTAACGGCAAAATAAAGATTGCTTATTTATCAATAATATTTAATAAGAAAGGAATTTTACCGTAATGAAAAAAACCGCCTCAATCCTTTTTGTATCTTTGTCTTTGCTGCTCGCTTTGGTAGGCTGTTCGTCCAAAAACAGCCTACCGGTCCCGAAAATCACTGTCCCCAAAACTACCGAAACCGATAAAACCCAAAGCTTTTGGGAAGCGCCCGAAACGCAGGAAGAAACCGAAACCCAAATCGACGTTGATATTCCCACAGTTAACGAAAAAAGAAAACGTCCTCCCACGGAAATCGAAATTGAAGCTCCCGATGAAAATGTGGAGGAAAACGACGACACCGAACTCGCAATGGAGTTTATAAAGGATTATGTAAACGCAAATTTAAAACTCGATCCCTCGCTTATAAACCTTGAAGATTATATTGACAACGAATACTTAAAAGGCTTTTTGAAAGGAAATTTAGAACTCACTGCGGCACAAAACAGGCAGTACGAAGCTAAAACAATTCGTTACAAGCTTCGTGAAACTAAAATCGTTGACGGGGTCAACTATATCTGGCTGAACTATCGAATTGAGTATTATATAGGCGCTGTGTTCACCAATTATATTGGAGCAAGTCCTACCGTAGCGGTAAAAGACGGCAAAGTGGTAAATTTTGCGGACTATTTGTTTAAACCGATCAAGGAAAATATGCTGTGTGACGACATTACCTCCTCAATGGCGTGGAAAGGCTACGATTTGAGTACATATTGTCATCTTTGGGATGATGATAAGGCTTATAATACTTATCTGGAGTTGTTTGATGAGGAAATGGAGAAATTGCTTTAGGCTTTAGGATAAAACAGCAAAAAATGCAGATCGGATTTTTATATAAAATACCGTCTTGTCCCACTAACTAAACCTTGCCGCAATACATAACACAAATAAAAAATCTCTGCGTCAAAAATACTCGCAATATTGCATATTACTACGCTTTTTTACTTGATATTTTTTATTTTCATCTGCGTCTTAAGGTAATGTTAAATTGGTGGAGCAATAAAAAGCTGTAACATTTTAACTATAAATGGAATGGATTGGATTGGATAAAATATGAATTCAATTGATTTTATAAAGAAACATAACATCGTCAGCATAATTCTTCAGCTTGCCGCTTTTTTGTCTTGTTTATCATATCAAATCTGCGGCTTTGCGGCTTATACCTTTTTGACCGGACGGCGAGAAACTATTATTGCTTTATATGGGGAACCGCTGTCTGTTCAGCTATTTTGGGAATTATATCCGAACGGTAAATATGAGTAAAATCACTCCGGATACGCATCCGCGGCAACAAGATCTTTTATCTATCGAAAAAACCGGGAAGGAAAGACATGGTAATATATTATGAAAAAATATTTTTCTCTTTTTGTAATTTTGATACTGCTAACCATAACATCAGGCTGCAATACGGAAAATCAGCTTACAGCTTCCATTGATGAATCATCGGACTATTCCGCTTCAACAAACGGCAAAACGGATTTACACAGCGAATTGTCCCAAACCGCTGATTATCAAAATACAGCCGACATTCTGACGGATTCGGAAGAATGCATTGCTATGGCAGATGAATACGCCAAAGCTTTTCAATCGCTTTTTCTGAAATACCTGCAATATGAAACGGACGAATTGTCCATTAAGCTTAATAAAGAGCCTTCGGCTTGCATTACGGATATATTTTTTTACTATCCCGTTGTTGACGGCAAAATAAAATGCCGTGACGATCTTAAAAGTATTCTGATTGAATACTGCACTGACGCGTTTTCCGAAAAACTTTTGAACGGCGCTTATTACCGTGATTTTGGCAATGTCCTGTATAAAGCGGACAGCGAGCTTGGCACAGCCGTAAAATCCTCATACGGCTGTTATATAAGCAGCTGCCTTCAAGAGGAGAATAAAATAACGGTCGATTTTATACATATTGGTTTAGAAAATGAATATTTTGACATTGATAATGAAATTTACGACCGAGGGCCTGCTCATGACACGCATTTTAATATGACGCTGATACGCGAAAACGAAAAGTGGCTCATTTCCGATTGCAATGATTGCGAGGATATTATCGGATATACTTATCGTTCCGATATATGATTTATATTTTTAATTGACCTGCAAATATTGCCAAAAGCAGGACAATAAATTTAGCATATCCTATAAAAAGCATAAATTTGTCAACTATGATGTAACATTTAGGCTAAAAAATGATTTTGCTATTAAAAAGAAAATTATGTTTTTTCATAAGGAGTGCGAATGTCATGGTACAATAAATTGTTCTACGGGTTACCGTTCATGTAACTGTAACAGCTATACATATTATCAAAACGGTTATAATAATGCTGATGGCACAGCAACGGCATGGCAATGTAACGGGTTCGCACGATTCTGTTACCGCGAATATAATATAATGGAATGGATGTAAAATATTATATATCAAATGGAATGAGTAAATCATTAACCGAAAACAATTTATATGAAGTTTTATCAAGTATAGGCAGTTCCTCGTTTATTTGCGGATACACGCAAAGCGGTCGTGGACATAGCATATTTGTAACCGGATTCACAAAAAGTAAAGTTGTTGTATGGGAAGCAAATTACGATGGCAGATGCTTAGTAAAAAACATAGAATTAAGCTATAGTGAATTTTTAAAGCGTATTAACAAAATTGATTGGGCTTATTCATCCGGAGGTGTTTTAACTGATTATTAAAAAATCAACAGCTGTTCTTTTAGCAATTGTTTTTTTAACAGGCTGCTCGAATAATAATGACATAACCTTAGACGAATTCGGCGAAAAAATTGATCTTTCATCAGTGCAAACAGAGGAAAATCCTGTGATAGCCGGAGAAAAGCTGTATACGGAAAGTGGTTACGCTTATTTGGCGAAATGTGGAGGAGAGGTTTACAATTCGTTAGATAATCCGGAAAAATTTGAAACCGACGCGCTTGAACAGCTGCCGCAAAAACCAAATTCCTCCGAATACTCCCGCGTTGATGTGGGTACTGCTTTTAAAGAGCTGACATTAACCGAGGCTTACACAAAGTATTTTCCGTACATAGATCAGAATCGGGAAACATATATTGTTGCTCAAACCACAGCGGCTTTTGACGGAGAAATCACCTTAAAAGGCTATATAAACGTTTACAGCTCTTATGTCGGGGGAATCGATGAGGGTGAAGCAGTATTTTTCCCCGCAGACGGCGAATGGAAGGATATGCCGTATGCCTTAGGGTGTTGGGGAGGATTCTGGGGCAATGAAGACGTCTCATTTGCCTTTAACGCTCCCACATTCTCTTTGGGATATGCCGACGAATATGATATTGACCTTTCCGCCCTTAAAAAAGACGAAGCTGTACTTGTGGAAGTCACATTAAGGGAGATCGTGCTTTGCGGCGGCACATTGGATTTCGATTTTGCCAAAAATACGGCAAAAATTGTTGATGTGAAAGCAATAGTGAATAACTGATACAGGAAACGGCAAACGTTAAGGTGATTATAAGCAATATCAAAAATGGCGCTTATTTCAAAAGCGGAATCCCGATACGGCGGTTCTTGTAAGTGTTGAAGAAATTGAACGAAATATATTATGACTGTTACGGTTTACAACAAGGAAAAGCCTTTTGAATCAAAATAAGTTTTTATGTTTTTGATCGGAGATAACACCGCACTTATATCAATGTATTTAAACAAAGAAAACAATGGTTATTTATAACTACTTTTAAAGACAAAAGTTTCAGATTATACCGTACATATGATTTATATTTTTAGATCACTTGAAAATATCGCCAAAAGAAGGGCAATAAATTTAGTATATAATATAAAAAATATTATTTTATTGAAAAGCATGTAACATTTAGGTTAAAAATTGATTTTATAATTAAAAGGAAATTTATGTTTTTTCATAAGAAAGAGGTGATAATGATGAAAAAGTTGATCCCGAGTATATCGGCACTTTTGTTGTGCTTTTCGTCTTCGGTTACGGCAAGCGCTGTGACCGTCTCTTTCAAACCTGTTTAACCTTATTATTAAGGCTGGTGATGTAAAAGTCGAACTGACTGTAACGGTACGAACGCCGACTGAAAAACACTTTAATTGAAATTTAGTTATTATAAAATCGTTGCAGTATAGCCACACAAAACAAATTTCTTATCAGAAAGGAAATTAAATTTATGAGAAAGATTTTTAAAAAACTTACCGCTTTAACACTTGCAGCAGTTATCTCCGTATTAGCAGCGGCAACAAGCTATGCAAATGAGTATTCTGACGAAAATATTATATCGGATTATGAACATACGGAAGAATATCAGAGACTCGGCTACATACCCGATGCCGGTTTAGGCACTCCAGAGGTTTATACAGGCAAAGAACGTAATTTTGGATATTTGTTCTATCAATATCCTAATGGCTCATATTTCTCAAAAACAGGCAAAGCATGTACTTGTCACAGTTCTACAAGCAATCCCTGCAGTTGGAATAAAAGCTGCGACTGCATAAATTTTGAAAACGCCATTCAATGTATGGCATTTGCAAAAAAAGTGTACTACGAAGTTCATGGTTCCAGCGTGCCTTCTTTAACCCCCAAAAACATGTCTTTAACCGCTGAAAGTGCAAAAAAACTCTTTAACCATAATAACACTTCGCCTGAAGCAACATACCTTGAGGTAAAGACAAATTCAAATGCAAGGCATTTCATTGTGATTGTTTTATCCAATGAGAACAAAGTAACAATTTATCATGCAAACTACGGCGGTCCGTGCTTAGTAAGATATGAGAGTTACACTTGGGAAAATTTTGTTAAAGCATTCCCGTATCTTACAGCCTATACAAATTAAGGAGAAAAATGAAAAACAAGAAAATCTTATCAATAATATCTGTTATATTGCTTTTATGCTTATCTGCCTGCAATAATAACGCTTCAGAAGGGAATTCCGACGAAACATCCCCTGCAATTCCATTGACATCTCAATCACATGATGTTACAACAGGTTTTACGCAGGAAAACAAGAAGAAACCCCTTGAAAATGAGGATCTTTCGTTCTCAAAAGACGGAGATGGCGGTACATTTTATGCAGAAACACCTCAAATTGAAGATGTATCCGCGATCCGTCTAAATACTGCTTATATTGTTTATGCAAAACCCGGAGAGCCGTGGGACGGCTCTCTTATGAAAGTAAAAGAGAATGATATATTAGATAACGGTCTTGCGGTTACATGGTCAGAGGCCTATCTCATGATTGATGCAGGCGGAAACGAGTATGTTCTTTACGACTCAAAAGCTGAATTTAAAGGAAAGCTTACGCTCACGGGTACTTTGCATTGCATTCAAGAAAACAGCCCCGTAGATGGAGGCGGCCAGCTTGGTAGTCTGTGGTTTGTTCCCGATGCCGAAAACGATGTAAAACTTCCATTCGGGGAGAAAAACTTCGAGTCAGGGTATGGTGAATATTTTTTGGGAAAAGTCACTGACGAAAATATGCCTGAGGAAATATCAAAAATTGTAAACACTGACGGTAAAGAAGACGCAAAGGTTAAAGTTACAATAAGCAGTATTGAAGTCGACTACTCTTACGGTAAAGCGGAAACACCGGACAAAGCCACCATTGAAAGCATAGAAGAGATAATTTGAAATTTTTCCATTTTTTTAAACACACTTCGCAAGTTTAAACCATAAATTGCAGACATATTTTTCCGGAAAAGCAGCTGTCATTGATGTATAAGGAAAGAAATGTGTTATTTTATCACGAAAATTACTCACTTTATCTCGCTAATACTATTTAACCGTTTTAACACAGAACAGAATCTAAGTTAAAACGGTTAAATAGTATTATAAACAAATTTACCTTTATACTGTTTAGAATTAAAACCTAACAATATTTTCAAGTATTATCATTTAACAAATACCCCCTCATACTTCCGCAAAGATAAAGCGAACCGCAAATCACTCTAAGATCGGCCGCAGTATCATAAGCCTTCTTCAACGCCGTTTCCGCATCACCCGCTGTAACCGCTGCACACCCTGCTTGCTTCGCAAAAGAAGCTATATCCTCTGCCTTAACTGCGTCGGGCGAAAAGAAATCCACGGCGATAACCGTGTCAAATACAGGCAAAAGTGCCGACAAAGCGCCTTTATAATCCTTGCTTTTAAGCATTCCCACAATCAAAAGCTTTCTGCCGTTTTGTCCGCCGATAAGCTCCGCAGCCGCCTTTGCACCGGAAACATTATGCGCCCCGTCTATTATAAAACCTCCAGATTTTTCCATTCGCGCAGGTACAGCGGCATTTTTCAGCGCCGCTTCAATATGCTCCTCTCTTACTCCAAGCTCCCGCATAGCCTCAATTGCGGCGGAGGCGTTTATCATCTGGTGTTTACCGCACATTCCCGTAACAAAGCGTTTCACCTTATATAAAAACTCGGTGCCGTTCAAATCGGTTTTTATAAGCTTAAGCTGATTTGAATCAGGAGTAATAAGTTTTGAACCCATTTCCCCGGCTTTTTTCCTCACAACATCATTCACTTCGGCATATTGAAACGGCGACAGTACCACGGGTCGTCCGCGCTTGATTATTCCCGCCTTATGGCGGGCAATTTTTTCCGCCGTATCGCCTAAAACAGCGCAGTGATCAAGATCCACCGTGGTAATTACAGAAAGCAGCGGGTCAATTATGTTAGAGCAATCCAGAAGACCCCCTATTCCCGTTTCAAGAACCGTTATTCCGCAATTTTTTTCATAAAAATACAAAAAAGCGGCGGCGTTAAGTATTTCAAACTGTGAATAATCGATACAGCCGGTTTTATCGGCAGCCTCTTTTACCCTGCTTATATAAAAAGCGAGGTCACCTTCGGAAATAGGCGCCCCGTTTATCTGTATCCGCTCCTCAATCCTGTTTATATAAGGAGAAGTAAATTTACCCGTTTTATATCCAGCATATTCCAAAGCAAGGGCGGTGTATTCGCATACGCTGCCTTTTCCGTTGGTTCCCGCAACATGTATGTATTTTAATTTATCCTGTACATTGTCTAATCTTTCCATAAGGCCTTTAAATCGGGACAAATTCTTTATGGGCACTCCCGACTTCGTAAAACTGTTTAAATATCGGATAGCTTCATTATATTCCATTTAGTCACCGTCTCTTTTCTTTTTTCCGCTTTGCCGGATATTTTATATTCCGCAATATCACAAGTGGTACGGATAAAAACCCGCACCGCTATTTATTTCATAAGTGCAATAAACGCTTTTGCCTTATTTGCCAAAAGCTTGTCATTTTCGTAGGTGAGAACATTGCCCGCCTGTTCTATTTCGAGCCATCTAAGCTCGGAAATTTCATCCTGCTGCGGCACAAGTTCATAGCTCGCCACCATTCCCACAAAGTAAACAACTGTTTTCTTTGTGTTTTTTTTCGGGGAGTAGTTGACAGTCTCGCGAAAACC
>CANDLP010000105.1 GCA_947385505.1 uncultured Clostridia bacterium | reverse complement strand
TGTACCGTTTCTGTCAAAGGAATATAAAAAAGTCACAATGATAGACCTGAGATATATAAACATGGATTTTCAGATTATAGCTCCGCTTGAGGAATATGATCAGCTGCTTTTCCTTTACAATGTCATCACATTTTCCGAAGACGAAAATATTGTAAAGCTTAATTTATGCAAATAATTTTTATAGTCGATTGTAACGCATATAAAATCAGTGCTTCAGAAATGGCTTTGTAACACGATTTTTGAATTTTACAATCGACTATAAATATAATCGGTAAAGGAGGACATGTGAAAAAAAAGGCTTTATTTTCAATGCTGCCCGTCTTAGTCGCCCTCGCGTGGCCAACTATGCTGGAACAGCTTATGCAGACGGCGGTTCAGTACATAGATACCGCCATGGTAGGAACATTGGGAAAACAAGCGACTGCGGCAGTGGGCGCCACAAGCACTGTAAACTGGCTGGTGGGAAGCACGGTTTCGGCCATAGGCGTAGGATTCTTATCCTATATAGCCCAAGCGGTAGGAGCCGATGAAAGGGACAAAGCAAAAAAAGCTTCGGGACAGTCGGTAACTGCGGTAATTATCGTGGGGCTGTTTTTCACCGTTCTTACCACCTCTTTGAGCGGACTTGTTCCCGTCTGGATGCAGGTGGACGCAGGCATAAGAGAAATGGCGTCAAGATACTTTCTTATCCTTTATACTCCCATGCTCTTCAGAACGGCAAGCATAATTTTCGGTACGGTTCTAAGGTCGGTGGGTGATACAAAATCGCCTATGACAGTAGGTATATTTGTAAATATAATAAATATTCTTTTGAATTTTTTTCTCATTTATCCCACACGAAACATAATAATTTTCGATACAAGCTGCACGGTTTACGGCGCGGGCTTCGGAATAGAGGGAGCGGCGATCGCAAGCGCCGTTTCATATGCCTTCGGAGGTATAGCCATTACGGTGAAGCTGTGGCTTCACAAAGGTATTTCTCCGAAGGGTCAAAGCCTTAAACCCGACATAAAAATACTAAAGCCTTGTTTGAGAGTCGCTCTGCCTAATATGTTCCAGAGATTTGCCACATCACTTGGATATGTGGCGTTTGCTTCAATGATAAATTCATTGGGGGAAACCTCAACGGCGGCTCATACCATAGCCAATACGGTGGAATCCGCCTTTTATATACCCGGATACGGAATGCAGACGGCTGCCGCCACGCTTTCCGGAAACGCCTGCGGAGCAAAGGATAAAGAAAAGCTGCAAGCTTTGGCAAAATCGGCAATTCCTCTTGTAATAGCGCTTATGATTTTGTCGGGGGGACTGCTGTTTCTCTTCGCGCCTGAGCTTATGCTTTTGTTTTCAAAAGACAGGGAGGTTATAGAATTAGGTACGGCGGTACTGCGTATGGTGGCAGTTTCGGAGCCTTTTTACGGAGTGCCTATAGTTATCGAAGGAATTATGCAGGGAGCGGGAAAGACGGTTACTCCTTTTGTTTTTAATGTGCTCGGCATGTGGTGTGTGAGAATTCTGGGAACGTTTGTATGCACTCAGCTTTTAAGCCTCGGACTTGTTTCAGCTTGGGCATGTATGATAGGTCATAATATGCTTTTATTTGTACTTTTTATTGCGCTTTTCGCTTCAGGAAGGTGGAAGCCGGAATATATGAGAATTGAAAAGCAAAAGATTATGAAACAGCGTTAGGCTGATACTGCTGCGAAAACTTGTTAAAAATAAATTTAAGGTTTTTATTTATTATGATCTCCCCCTTTAATATTTTCCGTAATTTTTCAAAAGCAGCCCTAAGCTGACCGCCGCCGTCAGTATTTCCGCCGTCGGATATGAAAGCCAGACTCCGTCAATGCCCAAAAAATCGGAGAGCAAAACAGCAGCGGGTATCAGCAGTAAAAGCCCCTTAAGAAGAGAGATGCCCGTTGCAGGCAGCGCCATTTTAAGCGCGGCAAAATAATTGCAGATTATTATATTAAAAGCCGCAAACGGTATCGCGGAAAAGTACAGTCTTAATCCGTTCACAGCAACATCACGAAGCTCGGCGCTGTTTTCGCTGTTGAATATCTCTGTAATAGGTTCGGGAAAAATCAGAAATATCCCGTAAATTACAGCCGATAAAATTAAGGCAAAAATAAGACCGTATCTAAGGGTCTGTTTTATATAAAGCCTGTTCCCTTCTCCATAGCTTCTGCTGATAATAGGCTGCATTCCCTGTGAAATACCCGACATTACCGCCACCGCAACGATCGCCAGATTTGCTATTACACCATAGGCAGCTACACCCGTATTGCCTAAAATATTCAGTATAAGCATATTAAACACTATCACCACAGCGGCGTTGGCTATCTCGTTTACAAAAGCGGAGGCGCCTGTAGCTGCGCAGGAAAAAGCGGTAGAAAATCTTAACTTTTTTATTTTAAAATGAAAATTATTGTGTTTTTTAATTATATGAAGGGACAAAATACATATGCTTATCACGGGAGACGCTGCCGTTGCCAATACCGCGCCTAACATACCCATATTCATCGGGAAAATAAAAATATAGTCTAAGATCACATTGGAAAAGCTTCCGATAAGGGTTGCGGCCATAGCGAGACGGGGAGCGCCGTCGTTTCTTACAAATCCCGCCAGAATATTGCTTATTAAAAAAGCGGGGGCGAAGGAAAGCAGAACTTTAAGATATATATCCGTCATTTCAAAAACAGTGTTGTCGGCTCCGAGAAGCTTTGATAATGGAGAGGAAAAGAGCAGACCCGCAACCATAAAGAAAAATGACGCCAAAAGCCCTGCCGTAAAAGTACTTGTAAATATTTCATCGGCTTTTTCCAAGCTGCCCTCTCCCCGCGCTATGGCGTATCTTGTACCTCCGCCCACGCCCATCATTACGCAAAAACCGTACATGAAGCTGTACACCGGTATCGCAAGATTAAGAGCGGTAAGCCCCGACTCCCCCATTCCCATAGAGATAAACAGTGTGTCGGTAAATATATAGCATGATACGCCTAAGGTGCCGAAAATACTCAGCAAAGTGTATTTTAAAAATTCTTTGAAGCAGTTACCGCTTTTTTTCATTTTGTTCTCCATTTAAGCTTATGTTAATACAAAATTTTGTTAAAATGAGCCGACCGAAAGAACGTTACCTTTTGGTCAGCCCATTTTTGTTTATTTACAGATTGATTTAATGAATTATATAGGATATTATAAATATTTATAAAATTCTTTATTCATTCCAATTTCTTTTTGACCTGACGTAATGCCCACAGTTCAAAATGGAATTGGTATAAAAAGGGATTAGTGTCAAACTGCGCCAATTTATAAATCAATCCTTTATTCTCTTGATTCTTTCTTTATCAACAGCGTGTTCTTCCTCCCTGCGCCCGCACTTCGGACAAATATCGCCTATTATGCCCGTGTATCCGCAGACAGAGTCCCTGTCGACAGGGTGATTGATAGAACCGTAGCCTATGCCGTTTTCCTTCATACAGCGTATAACCTGTTCAAACGCTTCAAGATTCTGCAAGGGATCGCCGTCTAACTCAATATAGCTTATATGTCCCGCGTTTGTGAGAGCATGATAAGGCGCTTCAAGCTTTATCTTGCTAAACGCGTCAATTTTATGATAAACCGGTACATGGAACGAGTTGGTATAATACTCCCTGTCGGTAATTCCTTTGATTTCACCGAAACGCTTCTGATCCTTTCTGATAAAGGTTCCTGAAAGCCCCTCGGCGGGCGTTGCCAGAAGTGAAAAATTCATTCCCGTTGCCTTGCTTTCCTCGTCCATACGCTGTCTCATTCTTCCGATTATTCTGAGACCAAGCTCCTGCGCCTGCGCGCTTTCGCCGTGATGTACGCCGATAAGCGCTTTAAGGCATTCGGCAAGACCTATAAAGCCCATAGACAAGGTTCCGTGCTTTAATATCTCGCCGATATTGTCCTCGGTTCCCAATTTATCGGAGTCTATCCAGACGCCTTGTCCCATAAGGAAGGGATAATTGCGTACCTTTTTCTGAGCCTGAATCTTATAGCGGTATTTAAGCTGTTCAACTACCAGATTCATTTTTTCTTCCAGCAATTCAAAGAATCTTACCACATCTCCCTGTGCCAATATTCCCAATCTGGGAAGGTTTACGGAGGTAAAGCTCAGATTGCCTCTTCCGCACACTATTTCGCGGGCAGGATCATAAACGTTGCCTATTACGCGCGTACGGAAGCCCATATAAGCGATCTCGGTATTATAGTCGCCCTCTTTATAATATTGAAGATTATAAGGCGCGTCGATAAAGGAGAAGTTGGGAAACAAGCGCTTGGCGCTTACTCTGCACGCCAATTTGAACAAATTGTAATTGGGGTCGCCTTCGTTATAGTTTATCCCCTCTTTTACTTTAAAGATATGTATTGGGAATATCGGCGTCTCGCCGTTGCCGAGTCCCGCTTCCTCTGCCAGAAGAATATTTTTTATAACCATCTGACACTCTATGGAAGTGTCGGTGCCGTAATTTATGGAGCTGAACGGGGTCTGTGCTCCCGCTCTGCTGTTCATGGTGTTAAGGTTGTGTACAAGAGCTTCCATAGCTTGATAGGTAGCTCTGTCCGTTTCCTTGAATGACATCTTTTTTGTGAATTCCTGAATGTTTGAAGCTGTCTTTTCGTCGCCCGCCAAATCCTTAAGATACTTTCTTTCTTCTTCGGAATAGCTTCCCTCATCCGAAAGCGTGGGAACCTCTCCTTTTTCGGCAAGCTTATTCATATATTCGGAAACGCTTTTTTCGATCTCTTCCATATCGGTTCTGCCTGTTTTAAAACCGATGCCGCGGATAATGTTCTTTTTGTAAAGCTGTTTGTAGGATTTTTTTATTCCTTCCGCCATAGCGTAATCAAAATTAGGGATAGACTGTCCCCCGTGCTGATCGTTCTGGTTGCTCTGAATGGCGATACAGGCGAGCGCGGAATAGCTTCCTATGTTGTTTGGCTCCCTGAGATAGCCGTGTCCTGTGGAAAAGCCGTTTTTAAAAAGCTTTATAAGGTCAATCTGACAACAGGTGGTTGTCAGCGTAAAGAAATCAAGATCATGTATATGTATATCGCCCTCAATATGCGCTTTGGACTGTTCGGGAGGAAGAACATACATCTCATTAAACTGTTTCGCCCCTTCGGAACCGTATTTGAGCATAGTGCCCATCGCGGTATCGCCGTCGATATTAGCGTTCTCCCGCTTCATATCGCTTTCTATTGCGGGTTTAAAGGTAAGATCCTCGTAAATCTTCATAAGTCCCGTATTCATTTCACGAATACGCGTTCTGTCCGCACGGTAGAGTATATAGGCTTTGGCGGTCTTGGCGTGTCCGTTTTCCACCAGCACCTTTTCCACCGCGTCCTGTACCTCCTCCACCGCGGGCGGATTCGTATTGTTAAAACCGGTATTTTCAAGCATTTCGCAAACTTTTTCCGCCAGCTCCTGTGCGGAGGAATAATCGCTTCCGCCGACTGCGGTCGCCGCCTTATAAATGGCGTCGGTTATCTTATCCAGCCTGAATTGGTCCGTTCTTCCGTCTCTTTTTAAAATCTTGGTTATCATTTACGAGTCTTTCCTTTCGCTTGTTTTTTGCGCAAAATAAATAGGCTGTCAAACAGCCCGTGTATAAGAATTACTGTTTCTTTCCCTGTTTGCACAACATCTTGTGGTTTTTAATTTACAATATATATTATATTGCGTTTTGGACATTTTGTCAAGTCTTTTTAAAAAATTTCCCCTCTATTTCTTACGATTTTCTTACATTCCTTTTTAAGAGAGGAAAATTTATTGCAATCTCGGAAACGTTGTGGTAAAATAAAAAGGAAATCAAGCGGAAAGGCGGCGGTTTTATGAATGAAACGATACTTGTTGTCGACGACGAAAAGGAAATAGCGGATCTTATAGAACTTTACCTGAAAAACGACGGATATAATGTAAAAAAGTTTTACAACGGCATTGAAGCGCTTGGCTATGCTGAAAAAACTCCCGTTGATCTGGCGGTTCTCGACGTTATGCTTCCTGATATAGACGGCTTCCGTATTTGCGGCAAAATAAGGGAAAAGTACTTCTATCCCATAATAATGCTTACCGCAAAGGTTGAAGAAAAAGACAAGATAATGGGCCTTGCCATAGGCGCGGACGATTACATCACGAAACCGTTTAATCCTCTCGAATTAACCGCAAGAGTAAAGGCGCAGCTGCGGCGCTATATAAAGTACAACACAGGCGGCGAATCGGAAAAGACGGTTTCGGAAATAGACATAAACGGTCTTGTAATAAACAAAGACAATCACAAATGCTGTCTTTATGACAAGGAGATAATACTCACCCCCATTGAGTTTTCCACGCTTTGGTATTTGTGTCTTAACAGAGGTAAAGTGGTGTCCTCCGAAGAATTATACGAAGCGGTGTGGGGCGAAAAATATCTTGACAGCAACAACACGGTTATGGCTCATATAGCAAGACTAAGGGAAAAATTAGGAGAACCGTCAAGAAATCCCAGGTTTATTAAAACAGTGTGGGGGGTAGGATATAAAATTGAAACATAAAAAAAATAAAAACGGCTTTATGACGCTTAAAAAAAAGATGACCGCAAGATTTATACTTTATTTTACGGCGATCTTCGGAGGATTTATAACTGCTCTGACGCTTATATACGCTATGATAAGCGGATCCGTGGGAAATATTATAGCAGCCTTTCTCAGATATTTTTTTCATATTGATTACAGTACGGCTTCCAATGCGTATTGGAGATTAAGAAACTATTTTGAAATACCGTTTATTTGTATAGCTGTGATTATAATAATATTTGTTTCATTCAGACTTTGTCTTGGAAAATATGTTAAATACCTTATGGAAATACGGGAAGCGCTTAATAAAATGACATCCGACAACTCGGCGGAGATCAGCCTGTCTTATGAACTTAACGAAATAGAGGGGGGATTTCGTTCGGTAAAGCAGGCTTTGGAACGCAGGACAAATGAAGTAAAAATGTCTGAACAGCGAAAAAATGACCTTATCGTTTATCTGGCGCATGATCTTAAAACTCCTCTGACATCAATAATAGGATATCTGACTCTGCTTCGGGACGAAAAGAAAATATCAGAGGAGTTACAGCAAAAGTATCTTTCAATTTCCCTTGACAAGGCTATAAGATTGGAAGACTTAATAAACGAATTTTTTGATATAACAAGATTTAATCTTACGGATATTGAGTTACAATACAGCAATGTAAACCTTACCCGTCTTCTTGAACAGTCCGCTTACGAATTTCAGCCGATGCTGAAAGAAAAAAATCTTACCTATTCCCTTCACGCCGCCGAAAACATCACGCTGAAATGTGACGCTGACAAGCTTCAAAGGGTAATAGACAACCTGCTTCGCAACGCCGTATTTTACTGTTACGAAAATACGGCAATTGACATAAACGCTGAAATGTACGAGAGAGAAATCGCCGTAAGCATTAAAAACCGCGGAGAACACATTCCTCCGGAAAAGCTTT
>CANDLP010000104.1 GCA_947385505.1 uncultured Clostridia bacterium | reverse complement strand
GATGACGCTCCGTGACTGGAGTTCAGACGTGTGCTCTTCCGATCTCCGTTGGCGGTTATCCAGCTGATAGGAGCTTACTCCCAGATCCATAAGTATCCCGTCGGCTCTCTTTACGCCGTATTCGGTGAGTACCTCTCCCATTTCCGCAAAGTTGCGTGTTACGAAAATGGGAGAATACTCGGAAAGCCGTTTTTTTGCGGCTTCAATAGCCTCCCTGTCCTGATCGAAGCAAAATAAAACGCCGTCGGGACCCAGACGCGCGGCAATTTCAAAGCTGTGTCCTCCGCCGCCCGTGGTACAGTCTATATAAACTCCGTTCGGTCTTATATTAAGACCTTCTATGCTTTCCGTCAAAAGCACTGATTTATGCTGAAACTCCATATTAAAGACCCATTTCCACAGCCGCGGCAAGCAATTCGTCCATATCCAGAGAGGAATTAAACTTGTCCCAGCTTTCCTTATCCCAGATCTCGGCTCTGCCCTCAAGACCCACTATTACTATGTCCGTTTTCAGTTGTGCGTATTCGCGGAGCGGAGCGGGAATAAGGGCTCGTCCCTGCTTATCCGGCTCTATCTCAAAGGCGCTTCCGAAGAGAAAACGCTGTATTACTGCTGTTTTTACCTGAGGCATTTCGTGTATTGATTTTACAAGAGCCTCCCAGTCCGTTTTCGAGTATACTTTTATACATTGCTTGTCAATAGTTTTTGAAATAACAAAGGAGGATCCAAGCTCTTCACGAAGCTTTACGGGGAAATTCATACGTCCCTTCGGATCAAGCGTGCTTTTAAATTCGCCCAGCATAACTGAATTTCCCTCCTTCCTCGGTATCATAAAAGCGGAATATTTGGCAGTAAGAATCTTTTTTTCAAAGGTTTTGAATTCCGAATTAACATTTCACCACAAAAGTGACTAATTCTCCACTAAGATAAATTATACACCACAAAACAGGAAAAATCAACCTCTTAAAATTATTATCACAAAGAAAAAACGAAAAAAATTAGGACAGTTTTTTGTAAAAGGTGCATAAAAATTTAGGTCAGATTTTGGAGAGAATAGAGATATTCCCATATGTTGTGGGACGCAAAGAGTTTTGGAAACATATATAGGAGACGGAAAAGAAGTAATAAAAAAATTTAATCTGCCGTTCAGAATATTGTTAAAGTTGTCTCTATAAAAAATAAAAAAATACATCAATTGCAATCATATAAAAAATCTTGACTATTTTTCCATAAAAGTGTATAATATATAATCAATACATTAAATTAAAAGGAGAAATCATCTTGGCTAAAAAGAGAAAAAACGGCCTGTCCATTGCAATAGTCGCATTAAATATGGTGATAGTGGGGATAATTATCCTGCTTATCGTTTTAATATACTTTCATATGAAGGAGGACACGGGAAATAACCGTACCGACCCTCCCTCGGTCACTTCCTCGGATACCTTCACCGATTCCGAAAGCGAAACCGACACTCCCGCGATTACTCACGAAACTTCAGGGACAAGCCCGATTACCGAGACGCCCGAAAGCACATCGGAACTCCCCGAAGATACAACTGCCGAAACGGAAGACACTGCGTCCACCGATGATCTTATACTCCCCCAATATGACAGGACATTCTTTGAGGACGACTTATTTATCGGGGACAGTATATCAACCGGACTTCACTTGTATGATTATCTTGATGCGGAAAACGTATTCGCAGAAGTGGGACTTAATCCCGAAAGCGCCGTAAACCACAAGGTAGGCGACGTTACCTGTGTGGAAAAGGCAGCCGCAATGCAGCCGAAGCATATTTATATAATGTTGGGCACCAACGGGCTGGCATATATGGATACCGAATATATGTCAAAGAAAATGACCGAGCTTGTATCCGAACTGGAAATGGCGTGTTACACCGCAAACATATGCATTATTTCTTTACCTCCCGTCACTAAGGAGCACGACGCGGAAGGAAAAGAAACAATGGAAAAGATTAACGACTATAATTCGCGGCTCAAGGCTCTTTGCGACCAAGGCGGATATACATATGTGGATATCTGCTCCAAGCTGTCGGACGATGAAGGTTATTTTTCTTCAAATTACGCGGAAGCGGACGGACTCCATTTTCAGGGAAGCGCTTACGCTTTGGTTTTGGGGACAATCCAGAATCAGATAGGATAGTACGTTATATTTAGATATAAAATCAAGAACAAAAACAAGAAAGGAAAGACAAAGAATGAACATCAAAAAACTTATTTGCGCCGTACTGACTCCCGTAATGCTCTTTACGGCGTGCAGCGGCGAAAACAACGGAACCGCCGCAGATGTAAATCCATCCGACGTTGTAAGCGCAGTGCTTAAGGAAATTCCTATCTCCTCTTCTGTGGAAAAGGGAACCGAGGATGTGGGAAGCTATTACAGCGGAATGGATATCTCGGAGCTTGATTCCGCCGCGTTTGCTCTTTGCGGCTCAGGTGCGCTTCCCGATGAAATAGGGGTGTTTAAATTTAAAACCTCAGATGCGGCAAATACGGCGCAGGATGCGCTTCAATCCAAGTTGGATTCCAGAAAGGAATCTTTTGCCACCTACACGCCCGACGAAATGTATAAACTTGAAACCGCTGAAATATATTCAGTGGGAAATTACGCGGTATACATTGCTTTAGAGGATAATGAAAAAGCAAAAGAGATTGTAAACGAAAAGCTTAAAGGCTGATGGCGGTCTCTAAGAGTGTAATTGGTGTGACACAATTTTGGTATTAAAGGGGTGAAATTTTATGATAGGCGAGAGTTTTATAATTACAGGTTTGCTGCTGATCGCCTCGGCAAGTCTTTTCAGGGCGAAAAGGAAGAAATGGGCTATCGCCACTTTGCCGCTTACGGTTTTGCCTGCTGTCAACGCGCTTGTTGGATTTATGACGGGAGTTGTAATGAAAGTTAAGCTTAATTTTGTTACCGAAATGTGTATAATAATGGGTGCGCTGATCGTTTGCTGTACATGGACAGGATTTCTTACGGCCACGCTTTTGAATAAGAGAAAGGCGAGACTGCCTTATATGATCGGCAGTATTGCGTTTGATGTGATATTGGCGGCGGTTTTTATACACCATTATTATGTGGCGCTTGAGATGGGGATAAAGTAAAAAATATATAAATACGTCATTTTATAGCCTGATAATTGTTTATATATTTAACTCGTTCTTATTCCGGATTTAGCAAAACATTTAATAAATACAATACAAGTGTTGCGCTTACATCTGCTGTACATTGATATGCGGCACAAACTATATATGATGAATTATCCGCTAAAGATAAATGCATTGATAAAATATTTGAGAGATTAAAAAATTGTATCATAAATAATTAACGGTTGTAATAACCGTTTCATCTTTAATTTTATCCTATGTTGAAATGGTTATCAGTATAATCATAATTATAATCTGTCCGCAGGAGATGGATTCTATGAAGATCGGCGCTTTGCGGCACCGATCTTTTGTATTTTCCAATAAAGTTTATAAAGCACAATTTAAAGTACAAAAACGAAAGTGGGGGGAGATTATGAAAGGAATAACAGTCAATACAATATCACAGAAATAAACCGCTTAACAGAACCGGCTGATAATCCGATGTGCCCGTTCGTGCTTTATGCGGGGAAAAAAGACTGATAAAACATAAGAATTTGAAAAATATATCTAAAAAATCTTGGAGGTCTGATTGACATTAATTAGCAAAAATGATATACTTATTAAATGTGTTAAGCTCTTTTATTCAATAAATGAGTTGATTTAACGGGAAAGGATCTAAATTAATACTAATCCCATTTTGAACTGTGGGTATTACGTCAGTTCAAAATGGGATTGGTATAACACGAAATTGGTGCGGACAAACTTAAAAAAATCTATAAAATACCGATAAATAAAGGAGATACAAAAAGTTATGAAATTAGGAATGGTGGGACTTCCCAATGTGGGAAAAAGCACTCTTTTTAACGCGCTTACCAACGCCGGCGCAGAATCGGCTAACTATCCGTTCTGTACGATTGAGCCGAACGTTGGAATCGTAAGCGTTCCGGATAAGCGTTTGGACAAGCTTGCCGAAATGTACAATCCGGAAAAGTTTACTCCCGCGACTTTGGAATTTGTGGATATAGCGGGATTGGTAAAGGGCGCTTCAAAGGGTGAGGGTCTCGGAAATAAATTTCTCGGAGATATAAGAGAGGTCGACGCTGTTGTACACGTTGTCCGCTGCTTTGAAGATGACAATATCATACATGTGGACGGCTCGATAGGAGCTGCAAGAGATATAGAAACCATCAATTTAGAGCTCATATTCAGCGATCTGGAAATATTGCAGCGCCGCCTTGACAAAGACAAAAAGCTGCTTAAGGGCGATAAGAGCATACAAAAGGAGATCGATTTCCTGGAAAGACTTATCGCGCATATGGAGGACGGAAATACCGCCCGTTCCTTTGAATTTTCCGAAGAGGAATCGGAAATTATAAAAACCGTTCCGCTTTTGTCCAATAAGCCCGTTATTTATGCCGCAAATATGAGCGAAGCCGATTTTACGGGAGATATAAACAAAAATAAGGAATATAAAGCGGTGCTTGACATTGCCGCAAAGGAAAACAGCACTGTTCTACCGATTTGCGCCCAGATCGAAGCGGAAATCGCGGGAATGGACAAAGAGGACAGGGATATGTTTTTAGCGGATCTGGGGCTGGAAGAAAGCGGATTAAATCGAATCATAAGCAAGGGGTACGCGCTTCTCGGTCTGATCTCCTATCTTACCGCCGGACCTCAGGAGGTGAGAGCATGGACAATAACCAAGGGTACAAAGGCTCCTCAGGCGGCGGGAAAAATCCACACCGATTTTGAAAAAGGGTTTATAAGGGCAGAAGTGGTTTCATTCGACGATCTGGTAAACAACGGCGGCATGGCAGGCGCCAAGGAAAAGGGTCTTGTACGGCTTGAGGGCAAGGAATACGTTATGAATGACGGAGACGTGGTTCTGTTCAGGTTTAACGTATAAAATTTTCGTCAATAAAGACGATGAAGGCGAAACCTTCGGAATGCTGTTTTATGCGGGTATAATACTAATAACCATTTAAAAAACAGATAAGCTGTTTTTTAAATGCCATGCCGCAAAAGCGGCATGGTGAGGGAGCAAAGCTCCCTCAGTTATTGTATTGAACTTAAATAACCACCGCCTGCGGCGGTACTTCGGCTTCGCCGAAGTATTTGAATTGTGGATTTTATCCACAATTCAAATGGTTATTAGTATAAGTACTTTTGAACAAGAGCTCCACAGTGAAATCGGGAATATAATCATATCGGGCAAACTCACAGATAATTGGACATATTCGTTAATACAGCCCAAGCTTATTGAAGAAGCAAGAAAAAGACTGCAATTTTGAAGCTGAGGCTGGAATTATACTAAGGGCTGTTTGAAAAGCCGCAATTAGCACAAGCGGACGCTTTCAGCTTTAAAAATGCTCGGAATACTGTTTGGAGTTATAAGGAGCCTTTAAATTAAATATCTTTCGTTATATTAAGCCAATACATCTTTATTTTATCCATATTATCTGTACGATAACTTGTACAGATATTTAAAGCTTCCGCTTCAATATCTGCCTTAAAATACTCAATGCCCGCAAGTAAATTTGCTTTGTTAACATTGAAATCTTCGGAGCAGAAATATTTTTTTAAATGCTGCTGTTTATCTTCGGGAATAAAATTAAGTTTTTTTCCCTCTCCGCCCCACTTTATACTGTCATACAGCGTTAATAAAAGGGAAGCGTGAGTTTCAAAAAGCGTTTTCATTATATAGTTAAGCTTGAAATAATCTTTTCTCACAAGATATTTTGCGCTCATATAAAAATGGTAAAGATATCTTTTGAACAATTGGTTTACATTGCTGTTCCAGAAGCTTCCTTTAGGACAATTTTCGCAAAGCTCTTTAACATATCCTTTCGGGTCAAACAAAATGTCATTTTCGGAGATATCGGTGTAATGTATTTTGCACATAAAATCGTTTTTTTTGTTATTGTTGAGCAAAAAAACATCAAATTGAAATACATTTTCATCATTTTTTATGAGATATCCATTGTTGATTATTGATTCTCCGTTAAATTCTTCTTCAAAACAAAGAAGTATATCATCGCATACCTGTGATACCAAAGATTCAAGATTGTCTTGAATATGCTTGAATTTATTTCCGCTTATCAAAAAAACAATATCAGCATCGGAATATTCGTCGGACATTTCGCGGGCAGCAGAGCCGAAGTTCCAAGCGCCAATTATTCCTTCAGTATTTTTCATTATATTTAAAAATCTTTCTTTAATTTTTATTAAATCGGCATTCATGGTTTTAAAACTCCTTTGATGCAAATATATTAGGGGCTGTCTGAAAAGCCGCAATTAGCACAATTTCTACTAATTGCGTACGCTTTCCGCGTCAAAAATGCTCGGAATACTTTAGTATTCCTGCGCTTTTTTCCTTGAAATTGTCACTCATTTAGCGAAATTGTACAAAATTGCTTTGTTTTCAGATACGCCCTATAATAAAATAAATCCAATTATCAATAATACCGTTATAATAAAACGAATAACGTGGTGAACCGCGTGAAAATTCCCGCTTTTCTTTCCGTTGATAAAAGCCGCCGCGCAAACAGCCAATCCGCCTGCGATTGCCGCTGCCTGACTGAAAGGCGCTTGCATAATATGCAAAATAATTGCAGTAATCAAAATAATGCTTCCGGTAAGCATTATAATTGGGGCGATTTTTTCCTGTGAATTTTTCATTTGGACCAAAGCGGCTGCGGAGGATAAAACAGCGTATAAAGCTGTTACTGCGTAAACAACGTATATCATATGTTTTGCCTTTCCTTTTTAAGTTTTATACTATTATGTAATTATGGCGCATTTACACTGAGAATAAAATTCGATTTAGGTCAGCTTCATTTGGGTATTTAAACAATAATTTCCCAAAAATATTTCCTTTTACATTCGGGAAAATCCGTCATCATCCCATGCTCAGGGTCGTAGAAGAGCCCCTCCGCATACAGCGACCAGTGCCAGCAGCGTGGCGTTTCCAGGCTAAGCAGCGCAATTGACGGCAAGTCCGTTTTTTCAGCCGCCTGCTTACGTTCGGGCGATAACTTAAACCCGCGGCTTTCCAAAGCCTGCTTCATTTCGCGGAAAGCGGTTTCCCGATCGTTTTTAAGTTCCAAGCAGATACTTTCGGCGCTTACGCCAAGCAGCATTGCCAGCACCGCCTGACCGCACTGCAAATCGGTAGGCTCGTGAATATATTCAATCCTCATATCAATAACACCAAATTATTTGCACTGACGTTTTGCTTAGCAACCGGCGCTGTGCGCAGACGGCTGAATCTTTAAAATTCGGCTTGGTTTGCTTTTCAATATTTTTATACATTTTTTTACCTCATATTTTTAAGTATAACACTATTAACCAATTAAAATTTTGAAAAAGGATTTTAAAGATCGGAAGAGCGTCGTGTAGGGAAAGAGTGTGCACGGACGTGGGG
>CANDLP010000103.1 GCA_947385505.1 uncultured Clostridia bacterium | reverse complement strand
GTACATTGCCGATACATATAAAGAATACAAGATACACCGCCATGAATTGGGCAGAGAAAACAAACCTGTCTGCCTTATGGACATAGCCACTCTTGCGGCAAAAAAGCTTAAAAAAGACGGATTGCTTCCCGATCTTGACGAAAGCGAGGAGATTAACGCCTGCTCGGTTAAAATTACCGTTGACAACAACGGAAATGACGAACAGTGGCTTTTGATGTTTAAAAACGAAACCCACAATCACCCCACCGAAATAGAACCTTTCGGCGGAGCCGCCACCTGTCTCGGCGGAGCAATACGCGATCCCCTTTCGGGGCGCTCCTTCGTATATCAGGCAATGCGCGTAACAGGCGCCTCTGATCCCCTTCTCCCCGTTGATAAAACGATCCCCGGCAAACTGCCCCCAAGAAAAATAACCACCACAGCCGCCGCAGGCTATTCCTCTTACGGAAATCAGATAGGACTCGCAACAGGTCACGTTGCCGAAATATACCATCCCGGCTACATGGCTAAACGTATGGAAATAGGCGCGGTAATCGGCGCGGCTCCTCTTGAAAACGTAAGGCGCGAAAGACCCGCCCCCGGAGACATAATCATTCTTTTGGGTGGAAAAACAGGGCGCGACGGCTGCGGCGGCGCTACCGGATCGTCAAAATCTCACAGCGTGGAAAGCCTTGAAAGCTGCGGCGCGGAAGTACAGAAGGGCAACGCCCCCGAAGAACGCAAGCTTCAGAGACTTTTCAGAAACCCCGAAGCCACAACGCTTATAAAGCGCTGCAACGATTTCGGCGCGGGCGGAGTTTCCGTGGCTATCGGCGAATTGGCTGACGGTCTTGAAATAGATCTTAACTCGGTTCCCAAAAAATATGACGGTCTTGACGGAACCGAGCTTGCAATTTCCGAATCACAGGAAAGAATGGCTGTGGTCGTGGACAAAGAAAACGCGGACAAATTTATCGCCCTTGCGGGAAAAGAAAACCTCGAAGCCACCCCTGTGGCGGTGGTAAAGGAAGAGCCGCGCCTTAAAATGATCTGGAACGGAAAGACTATTTGTGATATTTCACGCGATTTTCTCAATTCCAACGGCGCGGAAAAACACACAGAGGTTTCCGTGCCTTATCCTAAAGTAAGCTATTCAACCAAAAGGAAAAACACCCTTTCCGACTGGGAAAGTCTTGTGAGCGACCTTAACGTCTGCTCCCAGAAAGGACTTATTCAGCGCTTCGACAGCACCGTCGGCGCGGCTACCGTTTTAATGCCATTCAGCGGCAGAACACAGCAGACCCCCACTCAGGCAATGGCGGCAAAAATCCCCGTTTCGGGAGGCAATACCAACACCGCGTCCGTTATGGGCTGGGGATTTAACCCCATAATAAGCGAACAGTCCCCCTATCACGGCGCAATGCTCGCGGTTGTCGAGAGCATAAGCAAGGTGGTTGCCGCAGGAGGTTCCTCTAAAAAATGCTGGCTCACTTTCCAAGAATATTTTGAAAGAACGCAAAACAACCCTTCACGCTGGGGCAAGCCCTTTGCGGCGCTTTTAGGCGCATACAAGGCTCAGCTTGAGCTTTCCTGCGGCGCCATAGGCGGCAAAGACTCCATGTCGGGCACATTTGAACATATAGACGTACCGCCTACTCTTGTTTCCTTTGCCGTTTCCACCGCCAAAGCCGACAAGGTGATAAGCGCGGAATTTAAACTGCCTTTCAGCAAGCTTTATTATATATGTCCCGAATACGATGAAAACAAGCTCCCGAATTTTGAAAGCGTAAAATCCGTATTTGAAGCAGTGGAAAAAGCTGTCTCCGACGGAAAGACGCTGTCGGTATGGTCGATAGCAAACGGCGGTGTTGCCGAGGGAATATTCAAAATGGCTTTGGGCAACAGAATCGGGGCAAAACTCGAAGCTTTGGACGATGAAACTTTATTTACCCCCTGCTACGGCGGATTTATCATAGAAGCCGACGGCGAGATTCAAAATATGCGCCTCATCGGCGAAACCTGCGAGGAATACAAGATATACTGCGGAGATACGGTACTTGATATTGCCGCGCTTGAAGAGAAATGGAACGGAAAACTGGAGCCTGTATTTAAAAATACCACGCCCTGCGAGCCCGCTCCCGCTCCGATAGTTTACGACAAGGGCTGCGAAATAACCTGCGCTCCTTCAAACAAGACGGCAATGCCCAAGGTGCTTATCCCCGTATTCCCCGGCACCAACGGAGAATATGATATGGCGGACGCCTTTAACAGAAACGGCGGAAAAGCCGAAACCTTTGTTATACGAAACCTCAGCGCGGAAGCTATGGAGGAATCGGTGGAAGCTTTCTCAAAGCTTATAGGCGGAAGTCAGATCATAGCTATACCCGGCGGATTCAGCGGCGGCGACGAACCCGAAGGCTCCGCCAAGTTTATCAACGCATTTTTCAGAAATCCCAGAATAAAGGACGCGATCAACGATATGCTTTATCACCGCGACGGTCTGATGATAGGCATATGCAACGGCTTCCAAGCGCTGATAAAATTGGGGCTTCTTCCCTACGGCGAAATAAAGCCCTTGTCGGAGGATAACCCCACCCTTACCTTTAACACGGTGGGCAGACACCAGTCTCAGCTTGTTTACACCAAAATATGCACCGATAAATCCCCGTGGCTTACCCACTGCAAGGTCGGCGAGATATACACTATACCCATTTCTCACGGTGAAGGAAGATTTGTCGCCAAAGAAAATGTGATAGAAAAACTTATAGAAAACGGTCAAGTGGTAACTCAGTACGTTGATCTTAAGGGCAGTCCCACTATGGAGCTTGCTTTTAACCCCAACGGCTCCATGCATGCCATAGAAAGTATTATTTCCCCCGACGGAAGAGTGTTGGGTAAAATGGGACACAGCGAACGCATAAGCGACGAAAGATGCGCGGTCAATGTGGACGGAAACAAACTTCAGCCTTTATTCAAGGGCGGGGTGGATTACTTTAAATAAAGGGCGCCTCAAAAAACCGCCGGCTAAAGCCTTAGCACTTCATATGCCTGCATATTTTCCGTCATATCGCACAAATTTTCCTTGACAGGCGTCAGCCTGCCTGCGTCAAATTTATGCAATCTGACGAAAAATCTAACTACGCATTTGAGGCACTATGGTTTTTAGAGATACCCTAAAGGCTGTGTAATATTTGTTTTTGACGGGGGAGCAGTCTATGTCCAAACAAAAAGACAACTCGAAGCTTTATCTTAAAATTCTTCTTATCTTTACACTGATAATTCTTGCTTTGATAACGGCAGTTCTTTTCGTCTTTCCCTCTCTGTATGAAAACGAATGTAAAACAAGGATAAATCAGGAACTGGAAGAAAAACTTAAAGGCGACATATTGACCTCAAATATATGCGTTATCCGAAGAAAATCAAAAATAATCGGCGATATGGAAGAGCTTACCTTTTCCGCGGGAGCAAGCGGCGTGATTTTTGAAAAACAGGCGGGCGTTTACTATGCCCTTACCGCCTATCACGTTGTGGCTGACGCGGACGAAAACACAAAATTTCTTATTCAGCCGTCATTTGTCCCGCCATTTTCCGAAGCAACCGATACGGTCGCGGATTATTACAAACAGTTCCCTGCCGCAGAAATCGAGTATTACAGCAAGGAATATGATTTGGCTGTGCTGCGTTTTCGTTCCGCCCAAAATTTCGGAGTATTGAATATAGCGGAGTCAAACGCCAAAAAGGGTACGGAAATAGCGGTAGTTAGCAATCCCGACGGAGAACGTTTTGTGCATACTTTCGGCAGCGTTGTTTCCGACGATATGATCTTTTTCTCCGGCAGCGACGGTGCGGAAAGCAGCTTTATCATAAAGCACAATGCCTATATTGCCCCCGGAAGCAGCGGAAGCGCGGTTTTGTCCTTTAATAACGGGAAAGCGGAGATAGTCGGAATAAATATCGGAGGCGCTTCCGACTTTATGGGGAGGTTCAGCTATGGGGCAATGATACCTTGTCAGCACGTCAGAATTTTTTTGAATAATTGGAGAGCCGATATATTATAGGACAAATCAATTAAAAACGCTATATTAAAGTATTAAAATTTACAGCGCGGAAAAAATATGTTATAAAAAATCAAACATTCACAGGAGGACACAATAATGCTATCCAAAATCGGAATCAGACCCGTAATCGACGGACGTCAGTTCGGTATCCGCGAAAGCCTTGAAACACAGACAATGAATATGGCGAAAGCGGCGGCGGAATTGATTACATCAAAGGTGCGTCACGCAAGCGGAGAACCCGTTGAATGCGTAATTGCCGACAGCACAATAGGCGGTATTGCCGAAAGCGCCGCCTGCAACGAAAAATTCAGCAGGGAAAACGTTGTGGCTACGCTGACGGTTACTCCTTGCTGGTGCTATGTTACTACGGTAATCGACGAAAACCCCAACACGATAAAGGCTATATGGGGCTTTAACGGCACCGAACGCCCCGGCGCGGTATTTCTTGCGGCGGCAATGAGCGCTTACGCTCAGATAGGTATGCCCTGCTTCTCCATTTACGGACATGATGTAAAGGACGCCGATGATAAGACCATACCGGACGACGTGGAAGACAAAATTCTGCGCTTTGCCCGCTGTGCCGCCGCGGTTGGCGATATCAGAAACAAAAGCTATGTCAATATCGGCGCGGTAGCAATGGGTATAGCAGGCTCCTATTGCAGCGAGGACTTTTTCCGCAGCTATTTGGGTATGCACCCCGAATGGGTTGATATGAGCGAGATAATCCGCCGTGAAAAACTGGGCATTTACGATAATGACGAATACGAAAAGGCGCTTAAGTGGATAAAGGAAAACTGTAAGGAAGGCATTGACATAAACCCCACCGACGGAATGTTCTATCAAAGAACCGTACTCTCTCCTGAGGAAAAAGAAGAAAACTGGCAGTTTATAGCCAAAATGACCTGTATAATAATGGATATTATGAAAGGCAATCCCAAGCTGGCGGAAATGGGCTGGCTTGAGGAATCAAAAGGCAGAAATGCGATTTTAGGCGGATTCCAAGGTCAGCGCAACTGGACGGACTTTATGCCCAACGCGGATTTCAGCGAAGCAATTTTAAACACAAGCTTTGACTGGAACGGCAAGCGCGAGCCTATTCCTTTTGCCACCGAAAACGACGGTCTGAACGGCGTAACACAGCTTTTACTGCATCAAATCACATCAAAAGCGGCTGTTTTTGCCGACGTAAGAACCTACTGGTCCCCCGAAGCGGTGGAAAGAGTTACGGGTTGGAAACCCGAAGGAATAGCGGAAAACGGATTTATACATCTTATAAACAGCGGCGCGGCGGCACTGGACGGCACGGGTGCTTCTGTTGACGAAAACGGCGAAAACTGCATGAAAAACTGGTGGGATATGACCGAAAAGGATATAGACGCCTGTCTTAAAGCCACCACATGGCCCTGCGCTAATCTGGGATATTTCAGGGGCGGCGGATTCTCTTCCAGCTATTCCACAAAGGGAGTTATGCCCTGCACCTTTGCAAGAGTTAACCTTATAAAGGGACTCGGCCCTACTATTCAGATAGTTGAAGGATATACTGTGGAACTTCCCGAAAATGTCAACAGGATTCTTCTTGACCGCACAGACAAAACATGGCCTTCCACATGGTTTACCCCCATACTTACAGGAAAAGACAGCTTTAAGGACGTATACAGCGTTATGGCTAACTGGGGCGCAAACCACGGGGCTTTCGTTTACGGACATATCGGCGCCGACCTTATAACTTTAGCATCAATGCTTCGTATTCCCGTATCGCTTCACAATATTTCCGATGAAAGAATATACCGTCCTCACGCTTGGACTGCCTTCGGAACAAAAGACTTAGAGTCCGCCGATTACAGAGCCTGTGCAAATTACGGAAGTCTTTATTAAAAGGGCTGTAAAAAAAGAGAAAAAGCGGCGAAGCCGCGCGATTCTTTTTTCGCTTCCTTTTTGGGATCCAAAAAGGAAGTAGGGTCCGGGGCAAAGCCCCGAATACACCGACATAATAAATAAAAAGGGACTTTTTTACATCCCCTGACACTTTCTTAAGAGGAAAGGAACGGTATAAAAAACATTTATGAAATTCAAACAAAGTTTGATATCCCTTATTTTAGCGGCTTCAATATTGTTTGTATCCGCCTGCGGACAGGATATAAAAGGCAATGACAATCAAGGCTCCTCGCCGTCCATATCAGCAGGGGACAATGAAAACGGCGGAAATTCGAATCAGCCCTCTGCCACGGGAATGTTTCAGGTATATGGCCGAAATCTTTACGACGCCAACGGAAACGTATTTGTGATGCGCGGAATAAACCATGCTCATTCTTGGTTTCAGGATAAACTTGACACCGCAATTCCCGCCATTGCGAAAACCGGAGCGAATACCGTAAGAGTGGTTTTATCCGACGGACAGCAGTGGGACAGAATACCTCTTGAAGACGTGGAAAAAATAATAGATATATGTAAGGAAAACAAGCTTATCTGTATTCTGGAAGTCCATGACCTTACGGGAAAAGACGATACTGAAGGCCTTCTCAAAACCGCCGAATACTGGCTCGAAATAAAGTCGGCGCTTATAGGAAACGAAGCCTATGTTATTTTGAATATTGCCAACGAGTGGGTTGGTACATGGGACGATCCCGATCTTTGGTATAACGGTTACTCCGAAGCCATTAAGACGCTGCGTGAAGGAGAGATAAAAAATACCATAATGATAGACGCTCCCGGCTGGGGACAGTTTGCACAGCCTATCGACACATACGGTGAAAAGCTGTTTAACGAAGATCCCGAAAAAAACACAATGTTTTCCATTCATATGTACGGCGCCGCCGGCAAAAACGACCGCGTGATAAAAACGAATCTGGAATACGCCTCCAAACACGATCTTTGCGCGGTGGTGGGAGAATTCGGATTTAACCACAGCGACGGCGACGTAGACGAGGATTACATTATGTCCTACTGTACCGAAAACGAAATAGGCTATTTAGGCTGGTCGTGGAAAGGAAACGGAGGCGGAGTTGAATATCTGGATATTGCGGAGGATTGGGAAGGCAATAAGCTGTCAGAGGATTGGGGAGAAAAGTTGATAAACGGGGATAACGGGATAAAAGAGACATCGGAAATCTGTTCGATATATTGAGCCAAAATAAAAGCTCCATTTGTTTTAGTTTTCAACGTGTTGTGAATACTGATTCAAAAACCGTGTTAAGAAACTATAAAAGTTTCTTAACACGGTTCATTATTATTTTGAAGCAATTTGTACTTTTTTATTCCCTTTATAAATGAATATATTGATATAATTAAAATAAATCCCAATATTACCCCGCTTGTTACAGCGGAAAAAACTGTCATATCATCATTTTTCTGTTTTGTACTTCCGACAGTTATAAGCGTGTCCTGCAAAATCAAAACAGCCATCATTGCATCGGCAAGGTTTATAACGTAAATTTCTTTCACTAATATATTATCGCTGTTTCTCGATCTTTTAAAATTGACAAAAGCGGCCGCTGCACGATAAGTAGTATAGGC
>CANDLP010000102.1 GCA_947385505.1 uncultured Clostridia bacterium | reverse complement strand
TCTGCATTACTGACGGAGCTTTTTTATTCGCTTTTAGTCCCGCTATATTTCCTAAGAACACCGTAAGAAATGTAATTATACAGGCTGCGGCGCCAACCGCCCACAAATTGTCTTCCGCTGTAAGTCCTGCGCCGAATCCCGCCGCGAGACCGTCCACCGACATAGATACCGCAAAAAGTACCGTTTTTGCAGCCGACAATGTTTCGGGACGTTCACTTTTGCCTTTTTCCATAAGCTTGATTATACCTATTACCAAGAGTATAAGAAAGCTCACCGCCTTAGTAACGCCCTCATCTATGTAAGCGCCGATCACTCCCGCAAAAGCGGCTGAAAAAACAAGAAACATACTGCAAATTATGCTTATTAAAAGTGAACGCGTAAAGCCTATTTTTATTTTTGCCAGTCCGTAGCTGACCGCCGCAGCCAGCGAATCCACCGATAAGGCAGCCACAAGTAAAATAATTTCAAATATCAATGTTATAACCCCCTCAGGCAGTTTATGCCATTGAGACGGTTTTGACACAATGAGGCGGGTTAATGGAACATCTATACCCCGCTGTAAACAAAAACGAACAGGGGGCACCGTCTGCCGCATCAATCCTGCTCGACAGGCATCAAGCCTGCCGCCTTCGGATTTCCCGGTATCCGGCGAACCCTGTTCGTATTTGCTTTTCACAAAGGATTTTAGAGACTCCCTTAAAAATCACGTATTTTTTACTTAAGTGTCCCCGTAATTTTACAATGCCGATTAGTATATAAACGTGCACTTAAGAAGAATGGTTGAAAATTATTTTTCCGTATCGGTTAAAAGCGATGAAAGCTCAGCCAAAAGCCCCTTTCCGCCGTTCACGTTTATCTCCGAAACGTGTTCGCATATCCTTTCGATATATTCAAGCTCCTTAAGCTTTCTTAATGTGGTGTTTTCATCCATAAGCTTCGCGGTATTGAGAAGCGAACGCGTGGAAGCGACCTCTTCCCTTCGGGTAATAACATTTGCCTGCGCCTTCTTTTCCGCCAGAAGCACGGAATTCATTATGGCGCTTATCTCACCGGGAAGTATTATGTCCTTGATACCCGCGCTTATAATATCCAAATAAGAACGCGCAGTTTTTTCGCGCAGTGCATTCAGCAGCTCTTCACATATCTTATCACGGTTTTCCAATATCTCATCGGTTTTATACCTGCTTATATATTCGCGAAGAGTAAGCTGACACAGGCTGTAAAGATATTCGTTAAGGTTCTGGGCAACGTCGGCTATTCTTCTGGCGTCAATCACTTTATAAAACATAGTAAAGTTTATTCTTAACCCTACCTTGTCCGCTGTAAGTATTTCCTGACCGGTAACGGAAAGCTGTCTTGTCCTCATATCCTCGTGTTCGGCTGTTACGTTAATGTTTCCTTTCCAGAAATAATACTTTCCCGATTCCAGCATACCCATATACTTATTGTCAAAATAAAGCCTTGCGGTTTCGTGAGGACCTACGTTTATCTCAGTGTACAGCTTGGCGGGTATCTTATCAATCACTGCCGAAGTCAAGGCATAAGTTATATCGGGGTTGTCCACGCTTATTTTACGAAATTCGTGATCCCCTCCCTCTTTCCAGAAGCCGTATCTTCCCGCAGTAAATATCTCGCGGAAATTGCCGTTAAGATAATGCATACAAATTTCGTTATCCGCCACTTCGACAAGTATAAGCTTTTCCCTTCCCTCTTCGGTTGACATAACCGCGTCAATTGTACAGCTTACGGGAACAAACGCCTGAAAAATGCTTACGGGTTCAATATGAGAATCACCGAAAACATTGTATTTCCCGGTATCGAGAATCTTGATAAACCGTCCGTTTTTGTAAAGTATTCCTTTTTCTTTACCGTCAATTATAACCTTCATTTTACTTTCCCCTTCTACTTTTATTAGGGGCTGTCCGAAAAGCCGCAAAGCGCTCCACAATTAAAAATGGTATTATAGCAATCCAATTAAAAAATAAACATTTGATTATAAAAAGCCTATTATTAAATTATTACGTTTTGGTATTCGGGGCTTTGCCCCGGACCCCACTTCCTTTTTGGTGTCCAAAAAGGAAGCAAAAAAGACAGGTGCGGCTTCGCCGCTATTTATTCTTTTTTGCATTGCTATAGTATAATTTGCTTTGTTTTCAGATACGCCCTAAAAATATTGTTATAGAATATATATAAATTCCAAAGGAACAATTTTGCACCGCCGCAGTCCGCATAAACAAAGCGGCAAGAAAATTAAGCGTTCGCTTCCGCCGCGGTGAACAAGCTTTCATGGCAAGCGTTACGCGCAACGCGGTATCCTTTTTTGACAAGGCTTTGTAAATGCTGTCTCAAAAAATCCCAAAGGTCATTTTTGAAACAGGGCTGCGTCAGCTTTGTGATAGCATGATTCGGCAAACAAATCATAATGTGCGAATACACCGAAAGGGGTATATTCAAATCAGATGATTTTTTGGATCATCTCCAAAACCGCTTGGCTGCTGTCAAAAAGCAGGTGGGATTCGAACCCACGAAGAGCGGAGCGCAGCGATACGTCGGCCGCAGTGCGGAAGCGCAGCTTATCGTCCCGTCTTTCCTTAAAGTAAAGGCTTAGGAAAACGAAAACCCCGCAAAAAAATTATATCTTAATTTTATAATCATTTCAATAGTTAAACAGTACAATTTATAAAAGCCAAAGTTAGAAAATTTGTCATATTTGATACTCGATTAAAATATAGACAATTTTTGTTATCGATTGAGAATTAGCGCTTTGGGTGTACTTCACAATCATATTGCAGACCTTAAAAACTGCTGTCTGCAATATGATTGTGAAGCGTTATAAACGAAATTTTACAAATATTATTATATAAAAAGAGCTTCCCGGAAACCGGTAAAGCTCTTTGATTGAATTATTATTTTTTTATAATTATATCCCCATCACAATGCGCGTCGCCTTTAATCTCATTACACTCTATCCTGTCACCCGCTTGGGCATTTCCGGATATGTTACCGCACATTATATTGTCACCAGCATCAACATTTCCTCCGACACTGCCGCAGTTTACGCTGTCACCTGCGCTGACGCTGCCGCTGACACCTCCGCTGTTCACTCCGTCGCCTGCATGAACATCGCCCCCGACTCCGCCGCAGTTTACTCCGTCGCCTGCATGAACATTCCCCCTGACGCCGCCGCAGTTTACTCCGTCGCCTGCACTGACATTTCCCGATATATCACCTTCGATACTTGCTCCGCCCCATATTTCAAAATTCAGAGTTTTATCGTCATTATCAGGTATAATAAGCTCAAAAGGCTTGCCTTTTTCATATATTTCCTTTTTTAAAATTTTTTGACCAAGGCACTGGAAAACTCTGAGATTATTGTCGTCGGGAATCTCTTCAAAAACAACGTGATTTCCTTCGTCAATATCCTCGCCTCCGTAAAAAAGACGATCAAGACTGATATTAAAATATTCGGCTATCTGCGGGAGCAGTGTAATGTCGGGGTATGAAAGACCTGTTTCCCACTTGCTTACCGCCTGTACCGTAACTCCCAGTTTTTCGCCTAAAGCCTCCTGACTGATATTCATATCACGCCGCTTGTTTTTAATTACCTCGCTTATTTTGATTTCCATTTTATAATCCGCCTTTCTGTTTTAAAACACACTATAATGTTTTAACTATTTGCCGCAAATTTATCTTGACATGATTGTAACATAAATCTGTGTAAAAAGCCATAAACTGTTTTTTGATTTTATTCAACCGATAGTTGAATTGCTGCATTAAGAAATTTTACGCTTTACCGATGTGTAAAAAAAATGAAAATTTCTTTTTTTCTATTGACAATGGAAAAAAAATGAATATAATATATTCATTGAACGATCGTTGAATAAATTTCGAGGTTATATATGACAAAAGAAGAAGCAACATTAAGGAAGGAACAAGCGGAAAACACAAGACAAAAGCTGTTGGAGGCCGCAAGAACGCTTTTTTCCGAAAACGGCTATAACGGCACCTCCGTACGTTCCATAAGCCGTCAGGCAGAGCTTGCGGACGGACTTCTATATCACTATTTCCCCGGAGGAAAAAAAGAGCTTTTTCAGACAATTGTAACAGAAAACTTTACAAAGGTCAGAATTGAAGCGTCTTCAGGCTATTGTTATGAACATTACCGCAGTACCCCTATAGAAGAAGTGCTTATATCGGGTTTTAACCGTTTTGCCGATATAGTGGAAAACAATATAAATATTATCAGAATACTTATAAAAGAAAATGACGTGTATGAATTTATTTCGCAAAAGAATATTATTGACTTGACTGAATATCAGAAAAAAGTGTGGGCGGATTTTCTTCGGCAGCGGGCGGAAAACGGTGAAATCATACAGATGGACTTTGAAGCGTCGGCAGCGGCTATAATGTCTTACATTTTAAACTATATAGTATTAAGAGTAATGGACATAAAACCCGCAAAAAGCGCCGAAGATCCGGAAGTCAAACGAATTATAAAATATTACACCGATATGTGGAAAGGACACTCAGATAAGTAATACTTGCGCAAAAATAAAAAAGAAGAAAGGAACAACATCAATGCTGCAATTAAAAGACATAGTAAAGCAGTACGGCGAAAAAGAAAACTCGGTAAACGCCCTTAAGGGAATAAACATCACCTTCAGGGAAAATGAGTTTGTGGCAATTTTAGGTCATTCCGGCTGTGGAAAGACCACTATGCTGAACATTATAGGCGGTCTTGACCACGCCACCTCCGGAGACCTTATTATCAACAATGTTTCCACAAAACAGTATAAGGACCGGGACTGGGACGCCTACCGAAATCACTCCATCGGCTTTATTTTTCAAAGTTATAATCTTATCCCCCACCAAACCGTGCTTGCCAATGTAGAGCTTGCTCTCACAATTTCCGGCGTGTCAAAGGCGGAGCGCAGAAAAAGAGCCAAAGAAGCCTTGACAAAAGTAGGACTCGGAGATCAGCTTCACAAAAAACCGAATCAGATGTCGGGCGGACAAATGCAGCGTGTGGCTATTGCGAGGGCGCTTATAAACGACCCCGACATTCTTCTTGCCGACGAACCCACCGGCGCGCTTGACAGCGAAACCAGCATACAGGTAATGGAGCTTCTTAAGGAGATCGCCAGAGATAAGCTTGTTATTTTGGTTACCCATAACCCCGAACTTGCGGAACTTTACGCCACAAGAACGATAAAAGTAAGCGACGGAACAATAATAAGCGACAGCGATCCTTATACGGCGCCAAAAACGGATAAAAAGGCCGATTCATCAAAAAAACGCGTTTCCATGTCTTTTCTCACCGCCGTTTCCCTTTCGCTCAACAACCTTCTGACCAAAAAAGGACGCACTCTTCTCACTTCCTTTGCCGGCTCGATCGGAATAATAGGAATAGCCCTGATACTGTCATTGTCCACGGGCATAAACAATTATATCAACGCTGTGCAGGAGGAAACCTTGTCCTCATATCCCATAAACATTATGAGAGAAAGCACCGATCTGGGCGGTATGTTCGGCACAATTATGGAAAGACATGAAGAGGAATATCTGAACAGCGGTGAGAATAAAGAAAACACTATCCGCGCCAATACCGACATATACGAGGTATTCAACGCTTTTAACTCTTCCGCAAAACAAACCAACAATATGAAGGATTTTAAGGAATACCTTGAAAACAGCGAAGTCATAAATAATAACGCCAGCGCTGTTGCCTATTCCTATGATACGAAAATGCCAATATTTACCGAGGACATAAACGGAAAAATCATTGAATCAGACCTTATGAAAATAATGTCCTCCGCAAGCGGAATGGAAAACAACTCGATTATGAGCGACTACGCCGCTATGATGGAATCCATGGGGTCAATGGATATCTGGGAAGAAATGCTTCCTAACGAGGACGGAAGCGGTATAAACGATATACTGATGAATCAGTACGATCTGGTGTACGGAAGCTGGCCGCAGAATTACAACGAGGCAGTGCTTGTTCTTACAAGAAGAAATCAATTGCCCGATATAGTAATGTACACCCTCGGATTAAAGGAAACGGATGAACTGCCCGATATAATGAAAACCGTAATGCGGGGCGATGTTATCGACGATTACGGAAAAACAGAGTGGACATATGAGGAAATATGCGACAAGGAATATAAGCTTATACTGCCCTGCGAATATTATCAGAAAAGCGATGGAGGAAAAGGCTACACGAACCTTTCCGAAAACGAAACCGGCCTTGAATATCTGTACAACTCCGACGATGTCGGGATTAAACTTAAAATAGTCGGCTTTATTCGTCCCAATGAGGAAGCCACAGCTACTATGCTTCAAGGGTATATCGGCTATACTAAGGGTCTTACAGATTATGTCATAGAAAAAACAAACGAAAGCGAAATTGTAAAAGCACAGCTTGAAGACAAGGAAACCGACGTTATTTCCGCTTTGCCGTTTATGACCGATGATTATACCGAACCCGACATTGCCGAAAAAACAAAAAGGGTAAAAGATTTCATTGACAGCTCCGAAATAAGCGAAAAAGCCGCCGTATACAAATATATCATTTCCATTCCCGATAGCGGGGAGGTTGACTCTTATGTGGAGCAGTACCTGAAAAATGTAACAAGAGCCGATATAGAAGCGCAGGTTTCCCAGAATTATGCTGAAAGCATGGGAGTTGACGCTTCCTCCATTATGTCTTATATCTCGCAAATGACCGATGAAGAAATATTCGGTTTTGCGGCGGACGCCGTAGCCGAACAGTATGCAGCACAGTATGCGGCAATGGCGGAACAAAAGCTGGCGGCAATGACAATTGAACAATTATCAATGGCATTAGATATGACGGAGCTTACCGACGCACAGTATGAAAGCCTGTTTTTTGAGTACACTCCGGACAGATTTTCCGAATCCGATTATGATGATGTGCTTGACGAATTAGGACATGCGGATTTCAACGATCCGGAGTCCGTTAAGATTTACGCGAAAACCTTCCGCGACAAGGACAATATTTCCGAAGCCATATCCGACTATAACAACAATGCTTCGGAAGAAGACAAAATAAAGTATACCGATTATGTGGCTTTGCTGATGTCCTCCATAACTGATATCATAAGCGGTATCTCTTATCTGCTTATTGCCTTTGTGGGAATTTCGCTGGTGGTTTCCTCAATTATGATAGGTATAATAACCTATATTTCAGTCCTTGAACGCACAAGAGAAATAGGAATTTTAAGAGCAATAGGCGCGTCAAAGGGCGATATCTCCACCGTATTTAATGCGGAAACACTTATAGTCGGCTTAGTTTCCGGAATAATCGGCATAGGCGTTTCCCTGCTGTTAATTATTCCTATCAACGCAATAGTGTACAGCTTAACGGGAATTGCCGGATTAAAGGCCGCGCTGCCGCCCGCTGCCGCGGTAATCTTGGTAGCAATAAGCATGGCGCTTACGCTGATAGCGGGGATTATTCCTTCAAGAGTAGCTTCAAAAAGGGATCCTGTTGAAGCGCTGAGAACAGAATAATATTCAGAACCTGTCTTCACAAGACACATGCAATATCTTGTGAAGACAGGTTTTTATACTAATAACCATTTGAATTGTGGATAAAATCCACAATTCAAATACTTC
>CANDLP010000101.1 GCA_947385505.1 uncultured Clostridia bacterium | reverse complement strand
TTTACGAATGGACGGAGGTAACTTCCGTTAGCGACGGTATAACGGAAATGGTAATTACAACCGACTCCTCCGTGTATACAATAGAGAGGAACGCTTTTCGCTCCGACGACCAGTACTTAAGCGTAAGAGCTATTATAGAAGGACAAATAGCCGTTCATCCCACAATAAAATACAAATTCAACAAGCGGATACTCCCCCTTAAATATCTCTACCGCAGTATCACTGCGCCAAACGCTTATGTGATGCGCGGCGTATATGAGGAAAAGGTTATAAATTCCTGCAATATTTCCCTTGTAAGCGCGAAATACGGAAGATATATCTTTTTATTTGCGCTGCTTCTTATAATCGTGATATTTGCCGTATTGATAAAAATTATGGGCACTCTTGCCGACGACTGGTTTTACTGTCTGCCCATAGCTCTTTTTTCGGGTATAATTATTTCTGTTGCAATTTATCTTGTGGTGGGAGTAACCGCGCGGCATAAATATAATCAGGTCAACAAAGTCGACCCTGCGCTATCCAAAGAAATAACCATAGTTGTGGCTCCCGAAGGTTTCGCCGCAGTAGAAAGCTCGGTTTATACCGGACATGATCTTATACCTTGGAATGAAGCGAGCTTTTTTATAGAGACCCATGTGGGCGTCGTTGTTTTCAGGGACAATGAATCCGTTTTCTGGCTCCCGAAAAGCTATATCCCCAAAAGCGAACAAAATAACCTTATAAGCATAATAGCCACACGAGTAAAGCAAAGATAAATGAAATACAAAGCGTTAATTTCAAATCCCGCTGAAGGAAGGTAATAAAAAATGAAAACTTCTATCGCATCGGAATCACATATTATAAACAATAAAGAATACACTATCTTAGGCGTCAGCACAAGCCCGGGAAGCTTCGGTATCTGCAATACAACCATACAGCGCGACAGAGAAATCAAAGAGACTTTCTTTATCGGGCATGAAGCGCTGATCAATGTGATACAGAAAAGCGTCAACGATAAATTTTCCAATAAGATTATCTGTCAGATATCCTCTATGGAACGCTGCGGCGATTTTTCGCGAAGAGTTGCCCTTTCATGTACCGACTATTTTGAAAACAACAAAAATATACAGGCGGCGCTTCAGCCTATTCTCGACTACTTAAAGAACGGGCTTTACGTTGTTTACGAAAACGAAATGATTCCTACCGACGGCGGGGGAAATTTCTTCTGGCCGAGCTATATGATGAGCCATGAGTTCGGAGGTTCCTCCACATTCAGCTCCGTATGCAAACTGGATTATGATGTTCCTCCCGCATTCCTTGTACCTACAGAAGGAATAATCACATATGGCGAAAAAGCGCTGAACACAGCTATTGAAAAAGTAAAAACAGACGAGGAAGCCGTTGGGATCTGCTTCCATCTGACTGGCATGTTCTGCGCGCTGCTGTCCAATCACCATGAGGCAACCGCAGCCTTGATGCTTAACAAAAAGATTCGCTGTCTTGTAATAGAGCCGATAAGATATATTTTGTCTTCAAACGATTTCGCGCATGAAAAAACATCCGAAGAGTCTGAAAACGAAAAATACTTATATACGTGCTGCGCAAAAATTCCGCTAAGTAAAGTTTCACAGCCTCTGCTCGAAACCTTCTTTATTACAAGAACATGCGAATCCGGAAAATATACCGACTCCGTAATATACAACAGCGAAAAGACCTCGCATATAAAAAGCAAAAAGTCATTGCCCAAAGATATAACAGATAAATGCGATAAGCTGCCCGACTGTGAAATGCTGCAATCGGCCGCGATGATCGATTTTCTCTCAGACGAGGAGATTAACGCGCTTTTACAAGGCGAAACAATGCTGAACGACAATTATATCATCAATAAAAATTATTACACAAGCATAACAATAGCCCTTTCCTATCTCCAGTATAAAAATTTCAGCAAGTTTCTTGAGTTTGCCGTTGATATACTGAAAAACGAAGAATTGGCCGCCGTTCACCAATATGTTGCCACAAGGCTCCAGCCTATCATGAACGAAAAAATATCAAATCTGTTCCATGAGCTTCTTGAAAGCGAAAGTCCTGTTTACGGCCCGATAAAGACACTGGCTGAAAAATATATAAAACGTTACAAAGCATATATTGAAATACCGCCGGAAAAGCCCCGCCCCGAAGCCGTACCTATAAAGCGCAACCTGGAAAATGAAATAAACGCGCTTGAAATGGCTAAGAGAATACAGTCATCCAAGAATTGACAGTAAAATAAAAGCAGGCCGCCTAAAGCGCCGCCTGCTTTTATACTATTGTTTATATAATTGTTCGGGATCAAAGACCGCAAAGCTCCTTTGTATCTCTTGCTATAAGCAGTTCCTCGTTTGTGGGAACAACCCATACCTCTACTTTACTGTCGGGAGCCGAAATTTTGGCAAGTTCACCCTGTACCTTTGCGTTTAACTCCTCGTCAAGCTTAATTCCCAGATAATCCATATCACGGCAGGCGCAGGAACGCACATCGGCGGCGTTTTCGCCTATGCCGCCGGTAAAGAGAACCGCGTCAAGCCCGTTCATTACCGCGGCATACGCGCCGATATATTTCTTTATTCCGTATCTGAGCATTTCTCCTGCCAGCTTTGCGCGCTTATTGCCTTCCTTCGCGGCGGCGTCAATATCTCTGTTATCGCTGGAAACGCCGCTTATCCCCAAAAATCCGGACTTTTTATTTAAGTATTCGCTCATCTCGGAAGCGCCGAGTCCCAGCTTTTTCTGAACAAAAGTAACAGCCGAAGGGTCGACGCAGCCGCTTCTCGTTCCCATTATAACGCCGTCAAGGGGAGTAAAGCCCATTGATGTATCCACCGACTTTCCTCCGTCTACGGCGGTAATTGAAGAGCCGTTGCCAAGGTGGCAGGAAACTATCTTAAGATCCTCCACATTTTTGCCCATTGCCTTTGCCAATGCTCTGGACACATAACGGTGAGAAGTGCCGTGAAATCCGTATTTTCTTACGTGGAACTTTTCGTAGCACTCGTAGGGCATACCGAACATATACGCTTTTTCGGGCATTGTCTGATGGAACGCCGTATCAAACACAACAACCTGCGGAACGTAATCGGGAATTACCTTCTTACAGGCTCTCAACGCAAGAGCGTGAGGGTGATTATGTACCGGAGCAAGCTCGGCAAGACCGTCGATCTGATCTATTACCTCGTCGGTAACAATAGTCGCCTTATCAAATATTTCCGCGCCCTGTACTATTCTGTGACCAACTGCGGCGATCTCGTCCATAGTCTTGATTACCGACGCGTCTCCTTCGGTGAGAGCTTTTACAACTCTTTCAAAGGCTTCCGTATGAGTCGGGAAATCGCAGTCCTCGCTCACCTGTCTTCCGTCAAAGGTCTTATGGGTAATATGACCGTCCATACCGATTCTTTCGCAGTTCCCCTTCGCAATAACGCTCTCGTCGTCCATATCTATAAGCTGATATTTCAGAGAGGAGCTGCCCGCATTGATAACTAAAATTTTCATTATGCTTTGTTCCTTCCTTATATTTAGAACCTGTTCCGCTGAACATGTTCTTAATTTACTAAAGGGCATCTCTAAAAACCATAGTGCCTCAGATGCGCAGTCAGATTTTTCGTCAGATTGCATAAATTTGACGCAGGCAGGCTGGCGCCTGTCAAGGAAAATTTGTGCGATATGACGGAAAATATGCAAGCATATGAGGTGCTAAGGCTTTAGCCGGTGGTTTTTAGAGGTGCCCTAAATACATTTTATCTCAAAAAAGAAAAAAAATCAAGTATTTTTACCTTTTTTTTATAAATATTATAATCTAACCGTCTATTCAGTAAAAAGGAGATTCTAAATATGAACGTCTGCGGAATAATATGCGAGTACAATCCCTTTCATAACGGTCACAAATATCATATCGAACGTACCCGAAGCGATTGCGGGGCGACTCATATAGTGGGCGTTATGAGCGGAAATTTTACTCAAAGAGGCGAAACGGCCATTATGGACAAGCATAAAAGAACCGAAACCGCCTTAAAAAACGGGGTGGATCTTATGATAGAAATTCCCGTCGCATATTCCCTCGGAAGCGCGGAGCAATTCGCCAAAGGGGCGGTCTATCTGCTAAACGCGCTGGGGTGTGTCAATACAATAAGCTTCGGCAGTGAAAGCGGCGACATAAACGCGCTTAAAGAGGCGGCGGGAGCGGTGCTGTACGCTCAGGAAAGCGAAGAGCTGACCGCTTATATGAAGGAAGGATTAAACTATCCTTCGGCGCTTCAAAAAGCTATCGGGAAATACTACACCGACGACGTAACGGAAACGCTGGCTTGTCCCAATAATACATTGGCGGTGGAATACATTAAGGCTCTGGACAGTATCGCGTCACCGATAAAGCCGTTTACGGTAAAACGACGCGCGGCCGATCACGACAGCATTATAAACAATCCCGATCAGGACATACTCTCTGCCTCGCAGCTGAGAAAAATGATAGAAGCAAAAGAGGATATTTCTGCTTATGCTCCGAAGTGCGATTTATCCGAAACTGCCCATATTTCCAATATTGAAACAGCAATACTGTCTAAGCTCAGAATGATGAATAAGGCGGCGATTGAAAAAACGCCGAATGTGCTTATGGGACTGGAAAACAGGATACAAAGGGCTGTGTCAGTGGCTACAAGCCTGAACGAGTTATATTTTCTCGTAAAAACAAAAAGGTATACCCTGGCAAGAATCAGAAGAATAATTTTATCCGCCTTCTTGGGAATTACAAAAAACGACTTGCAAATTCTTCCTTCGTATGTTAGAATTTTAGGTATGAACGGAAAAGGTAAGGAGATATTGGCGGAAACAAAGTGCAGTTTACCGATCAACACCTCACTGTCACAGCTTGCCGAAACAAGCGACAACGCAAAAAAACAGGCTAAGCTTGAGGCGCGCTGCGGCGATCAATACGCACTGTGCTTTAACAAAAAAAGGCCATGCGGCCTTGAATACACCGCAAAGCCGGTTATACTGGACTAAGGGAGCGCCTGAACAATCATCGGCATTATAATTAACGAAACAACTAAAATGTAAAAAAAGAAAGGGATCATAAAAATGAGCGTAAATTTTTCGGAAATCAGCTATAAAAATTTCGGCAAGTGCATAAAAATGGAAAATGAAACCACCGAGCTTATCGTAACGGTGGATGTTGGACCCCGTGTAATCTACTACGGGCTCAAAGGTAAATGCAATATTTTCCGCGAAGATATCAACAGAGACAGCTTCAACGACAAAAAGCAGCTTCACGATTTCTTTGAAACAGACGAAAACTGGTACATATACGGAGGTCACAGGCTTTGGAGCAGTCCGGAAAGTTACCCCGAAAGCTATACCCCGGACAATCATCCCGTTGAGTATGAGATAAAGGGGAATACCATAACTCTTATGCCGGAGGACAGAGTAAAGGTGGGCGAAAGGCATATAATGACGGTGACATTGGACGACCGCTCCTCAGATGTTACGGTAAAACACGCCATAAAAAATATAGCCGATTTTGAAATAAAGCTTGCCCCTTGGTGCCTTACAGTAGCGGAAAAGGGCGGAGTTGAAATACTGCCGCTTTGTACCGAGGATACGGGGCTTTTATCAAACCGCCGAATGGTGTTCTGGCCGTATTCCAACGTTCGCGATCCCCGCTTTTTCATGTGCGACAAATATATCACATTGGCTCAGACGGATAATGAACAGGCATTTAAAATAGGCGTAAATAATCAGGACGGCTGGGGCGCGTATCTTAATAACGGACAGCTTTTTATCAAGCGGTTTGATTTTGACAAAACCGGAGAGTATCCCGACTATTCCGTAAACTATGAAACTTATACCAATCAGTTTATAATGGAAATAGAATCATTGGGAACACTTGAAGTCCTCCGTCCCGACGAATACACAGAATATGAAGAACGCTGGCAGATAAAAGAGTGCGGCGACAGCTTTGACCGAACCGATCCCGACAGTATAGATTCTTTTGTCAAAAAGCATATACTTTAAAAGTATATTATAAAAGATTTTAAGTCACAGCAAGGAGGGCTTAAATGAACAAGTTTGAACAGCTTAGAGAAAAACACGGAGAATTTATTTATGAAAGCTATGAAATAAATAATGACAGCTTTGTTTTCCACTTTCGTATGGACGGCCATTGTTTTTGCCCCAAATGGAGCTTTGATCCGAAGCTCATAAGCGGCGCCGAAAACAAAGAACTGCTGGATTACACGGTTTTTTCCCTGGGCATGTCCGAGCTTGTCAGCTATTGGAAATGCGCCTGTCCTCCCGTAGTAAAAATAAACTGCGGCGCGCTGAATAAAGATCAGATAAAATGGTGGAAAAAGCTTTATTTTAACGGATTGGGCGAATTTTTTTACCGAAACGGCATAGATACCGATATGGAAAGCTTTATGGATATTGTCCCTTTAAACGGCTCCGTACCGGCTTTTTCAAGCAATATCGAACCCGAAACGGGATTTCTTATTCCGGTAGGCGGCGGAAAAGACAGCGTCGTAACTCTTGAACTTCTTAAGGATTACAAGGACAAAAATTCCTGCTATATAATAAATCCGAGAGGTGCAACATTAAACTGTGCTCATACCGCGGGTTACCCCGACAGTCATATTATAGGCGTAAAAAGGACTATCGACAGAGAGCTTCTTGAGCTGAACGCCATGGGCTATCTTAACGGACACACTCCGCTGTCCGCTGTAATAGCCTTTTCCTCCTGGATATTCGCTTACTGCGGCGGGAAAAAATATATCGCCTTGTCTAATGAAAGCAGCGCCAATGAATCAAATGTGAGCGGCACCAAAATCAATCACCAGTACAGCAAAAGCACTGAATTTGAAGGAGATTTCCGCAGCTATACAAAATCTTATTTCACTGATTTTCCGGAATATTTCAGCCTGCTGCGCCCATGGAGCGAGTGGCAAATAACAAAAAAGTTTGTTTCCTATCCAAAGTACTTCCCTGTTTTCCAAAGCTGTAACTTAGGTTCAAAAACCGACAGCTGGTGCGCAAACTGCGCCAAATGTCTTTATGTTTATATTATGCTTTCGGCATTTTTGAACGATGATCAGCTTATAGATATATTCGGAAAAAATATGCTCCAAAACCGTGATTATGAAGATATGTTCAACGGACTTGTTAATCAGGATTTTGACAAACCCTTCGAGTGCGTAGGCACAAGAGACGAAATAAAGCTTGCCCTTTACGCCTCCGCCAAAAAAAGAAGCGGAAAAGAGCTGCCGCTTTTGCTTAAAGAATACATTGAAAATAACAAAGAAAAACCGAAATCCCTTGAAAATTACTTTGACAACAACAATTTTGTACCCAATGATTTTATTGATCTTCTTAAAAGAGAGGAAGCTTTATAAATATGAATATTAAAGAAAAACTTGGCTTGTTTTTTCATGAAAAGAGCGCTGCGATAGTGGGATTCGGACGGGAAGGAAAATCAACTCTCGATATTTTAAAAAACATCGGATGTAAAAAAATTGCGGTGCTTGACCGAAACGAAGTGGATAAAGAAAACGCCTATGGCTGTATTCTTCACTGCGGCGAAGATTATCTTGATTTCATGAAAGAATACGATATAGTTATAAAGTCGCCGGGGATAGCTTTATTGGACAATGTAAGCGCC
>CANDLP010000100.1 GCA_947385505.1 uncultured Clostridia bacterium | reverse complement strand
TTTCCTTGTCTTCGACAAAATTAGCTCGAAAATCCACGCACAAATCTTGTAAAGAAAGGTTCTTAGTATTCTCCGTCTTCGGGATCCGGCAGAGGATGTTTTCTGGGTCTTCCCCTGCCCTGTTTTTTCTCCTTCCTTATCGGCTTTTCCATTCCTAAAATTTCATATATAAGATCGGTATACTCTTTAGCCGCTTTGGATTTTGGCGCATATTCCATAATAGTCTTGGCGTGAGCGGGAGCCTCGGCGATCACCACGCTGTTGCTGATTTTCTGTTCAAATACGTCTGTGTCCAGCTGTTCCGCAATCATATTGGCAAGGTCTTCCACCTCTTTGGTGAGAATAAGCCTCGGATTGTATTTGTTAAGCAATATGCCGCGTATTTCCAGTGTTTTGTTATAATACTTCTTGACCGCAAAAATCGTTTCCTTAAGCTGTGCTATTCCCTGAAGCGAAAGTATTTCGGGTATCATCGGAATTATAAGCTCATTTGCGGCGGTGTAAGCGTTAATGGTAAGTATGGAAAGCGCGGGCGGCGTGTCTATTATTATAAAGTCGTAATCGTTGGCTACCGAACTCAGCTGTTCTCTTAATATATATTCGCGCCCCACTGTGGTTAATTCCAGTTCGCAGCCCGAAAGCAGTATATTGGCGGGCACCACGTCGCAGCAGCCTGTGTGCTGTACGGTATCGTACAGGCTGACTGAGCCTTTGAACACATCGTAAACGGTGTAGCACTCGTCTGAGTCCGCGCCTAAGCTGAAAGATAGATTCCCCTGCGGGTCAAGGTCAATTGCAAGCACCCTGTTATTCATTGCGGCAAGACAGCCGCAAAGTGAACTGCATGTAGTGGTTTTGCCTACTCCGCCTTTTTGATTCGTAACGGCAATTACTTTGGCCATATTTTATTTTTGCTTTAAAATATTTTTAAAGCTCTCCTTAAATTATAGTATTACCCAAATCAAGATCGGGCGCCGTTTCCGGATCGTAAATGTGATAGTTGGATTTTCCGTTCTTTTTGACAAAGTACATAGCTTCGTCAGCCGCGCCAACCAGCTCTTCGGCCCCCGTGCCGTGATCCGGAGCGATGGCGATGCCCACGCTGGCGTTGATGTTGAGCGTAACACCGGCCGCTTCGCACTTATATCCCGAATAAAGCGCGTCAATTATGCTCATAGAGAAGTCATCAACATGCGCTGCCTTATCCTTGTCCGTAAGACAGATTACAAACTCGTCGCCGCCGAAGCGTCCCGCTATTCCGCCTTTTCCCAAACATTCCTTTATGGTGTCGGAAACGTACTTTATTACTTCGTCGCCCACATTATGACCGTATCTGTCGTTGATAAACTTGAAGTCGTCCACGTCGATAAACAGAATGGCGTACTTTTCATTTATTCTCTTCATATCAAGCAGCTTCTGAAGCTCCTTAAGGAATGTGCTCCTGTTGTAAAGCTGGGATAAAAAGTCATAGCTTGCCTTCTGGGAAAGCTGAAGACTTGATTTTTTCCTGTTGTTTATGTCGGTGACAACGCCCATTATTTTTGTAATAATGCCGCTGCGGTTGGTGAAAGCGCTGGTTTTTATATTAACCCATATTTCGGTGTTGCTTCTGGTCTTAATCTGAAATTCGTTTTCCACATACTCCCTGAGACCTTCGTTAAGAGCGCCCATGTCTTTTATGAAATGTCTTGCGTCCACTTCGCTCATAAGAGACGGAAGGAAGTTTTCCTCAAAAATATTCGCTTTTTCATAGTCAATGTCAAAGGTGTCTCTGAAATTCTGAGATACATACAAAGCGCTGCTGTGCAGATCCCACTCGAACAGCATACTTTCAGAGAGGGAAGCTATGGTTTTGTGTACGTCTTCGGAAACGTAAAATTCGTCAAGCAGCGAGTTGAACGCCTCTGAGATAACCTGAAACTCATATGTCTTAAATCCGGGAAGCCGCTTTTGCCTATCTCCCGCGTTTATTTCCTCCATGGCGGAGGTTACCATTCCTATGGGAGTGATAGCCCGGCGGTAAATGTTAAAGGCGATAATGGAGTCGATAACTATAAATACTGCAAATACAACAAGTCCGATTATAATAACTATCATTGCGTCGAAAGAAGCCGCCGACGCGGGATATGAGGCTATCCACATCCAACCGCTGTCGTTTAGTCTTCCGTAAGCTCCGTAATAACCGCTTTCATCAAATACGGCGTACTTATTGTTTTCGCCGAGGCTTGCCAGCGCGTCAACGCTGATATTAACGGGTACAGACCAGTCTGCGCTTCTTACGGCGCCGCCGTTCACATTAAGCGCGTTGCCTGTGTCGTCTATAAATATAATCACGCCTTTGTTGTCGAAGAATGAGGCAGAGGCAAGATTTGAGCAAAGAGGCATTATGTCCACAGCAGCGCCAAGGTATCCGCTGCTGCCTGTGGCGGTGGTTATTTTTTGTATTATGTAGATAAAGGCCGACGTACCTTCGTACTTTGAATTATCAAAGGAAATATCGCTTATATAAGCGCTGTTGCCGGGGGAAGCCGTTAATTTGTCAAAATCCTTGTAGGTTTGAGCTAAAGAAGATGGTACCGCGGAAGCTACCGAGTATCCGTTTCCGTCCATTATGATAAGGTCTTTAAGAGCGGCGTCGGCGTTTACTCGCGAAACAAGCAGCTCGTCCACCTGATCCTTTATGGCGTTGTAATCTCCGCCCGCAGTGCGCTGGATAATGCTCATCTGCCCCATTACGGCAAGGTCGGTTGAGTAGCGGTCCAATACTATACTTTGGGATCTTACCGCGCTGTATGCTGCGGCGGCGGTTTCCGAGGATACCATATTTCCGTAAAAGTTTTCGTAGCTGGCGCTTCCCACGGCTCCGACTATCAGTACGGGAAGCAGGATAGACGAGATTATGAGAATTTTAAATACCGTTTTCAGTTTCATTGGCGGCCGGTCCTTCCTCTCTTAAAAAGGGAAAAAATATAAAAAATTTATACTAATCCCTTTTTGAACTGCGGGATTAGTGTTTCGGGGGCAATCTCATATAGAACCGTGAGTATTACGTTAGTTCTATATGAGATCGGCATTAGTCCTTAAAATTATCAAGCTGAACTCTGAATACATATTTGGCAAACGTCTCCTCTATAGTGGGAGTAAGGTTGGTAAAGCGGCAGCCGTAACCCGTAACGTCCCCCGCGGCATTGGTCTGTACCCTTAGTATTTCAGCGGCTATATCCACGTTTTTTGTTTCAAAAAGAATAGTCAGCAGCAGAATGTCGGATTTTTGCAGTTCGTTACCCCGTATGTCCAAAAAGATTCCGCCTATGTTAAGATCCCTTATCTGAGCTACTATCGGAGTTTCAAGAACCATCCTTTTGCCGTTTCTTTCTATTGCGTTTATAATACAGTTTATGTCGGCTTCTACCTTATAGTAGCGGCGGCGTTCCTGCATTATCCGCGGCTTATCGGTTTTTATGACGACGTTTAACTGATATTCGGTTGAAACCGTTACATAAGATGGATATTTAGTCCTTTCTCCGCTTTTCATGTGAGCGATCACATCCACTTCGTTTCCCGCGTCAATTTCGGGAAGCCCCCGTCCTTTTATAATAAGGAGCATATCAGATTTTCCCGTTGGGCTGTTTTGAAGCGAAAACTGTTTATTTGTAGCGGAAATGATCTTAGCATGTGTTTCATCGGGAGTCAGAATTTCAAGTTTGAGTATCCGTTCTCTTGAAAGCATAGCTATAATCTCCTAAATTGTATCAATGTAAGCAATATGAATCCATTATACCTTAAAATGTTTAATAAATCAAGGGGGTAACGGGAATTTTAATAAAATTTGGTAAAAAAGCAAAAAATTTCTTCTTTACAACCTGACGAAAAAAATGTATAATTAAATTGGTAAAAAAATCGGGAAATGTTGTTTTGTTTTTGAGAATTTGAAGGAGAATAAAAAGTGACGGCTTATTTTCACGCTTATACTGACAAATACATAAAGCGGCGTACTAAAGCAATGATACTTACCGTTACTCCTCTCGCTCAATTTTGTATGATGCTTATCTGGGCGCTTATGTTTAATCTGAAGATGGCGTCGGATATAAGCTTTCTTTTTTCCTATGCCTTGGCGATAGGGGCAAGCGTGCTGGCGGGAATGACGCTTTGCATCGTCTACGCCGCCGTCTGTGACCACTATATAAGAGCCGCCCGCCGTTATACATATTTTGAGATACTTCCGAAGGCGGCGGTGTTCAGCGAATATAAGGGAAGCTACACTCTGTTCAGAGAAAAAAACATATTGCGCCGAGTCTGTGTTATTCCGCTGAAAAATTATGACAGGGCATATCTTGACGAAAGAAAAAAGCATTTGATCCTGTTGGGTGAAATAAGAATATATCAGGGCGAAAGCACGGCTCTCGGATATCATGTAAAGGACGGCTTTCCCGTTTTTGACAAGTGGTGGTACAACGAGGCGGAAAAGTCGTACCGCACTGTCGGCGCAGTGCGGCTGCCAATGGATTTTGAGCGTCCCGGCAGTATTGCCGCCGCGATGGATAAAGCGAAAAGAGATTATAAAAAAATCCCGCCCAAAAAAGAATATGTCTTTAAAGAAGCGGATATAGTGCGTAAGCGCCGCGAGCTTAAAAGATTGGCAGAGGAGGCGAAGTACTGGTACGATCGTTATTGATAAGATTTTTATCTTATTGTCAATACCTCGGATTATGGCGGTAAACACCGGTAAACGCCCCAGCAAACGCCATTTAATAAAAAAAATATAAAAAATATTGCAAAAATTTTGAAAAAGCAGTTGTTTTTTTTCGTTTATTGTTGTATAATTACTATACGTGAAATTATGGGTTTTATAGTTTCGGTACATATACCTATTTATATGGAGATAAGAAGCTTAGACAAAATTCGGAAAATTCAGGAAGAAATAAAATAAATTATTAAAGAAAAGAGGAGAACTGAAAATGGCTCTTTTTGATACGACCGGTTTTCGACTGATAGAACAGGGACTTGATATCGTTAATCAGACCAAAAGGGTAATAAGCCATAATTTATCCAATGTGGATACCCCCGGCTACAAGTGCAGATATCTGTATTTCAGCGGGGTGCTGAAGGACAAGTTAAACGTCACCGAGGACACAAAGTTCAAAAAGGAGCTTCACCTGTCCAGTTACATTTATACCGACGATACTACATATGACCAGCCCGACGGGAACAATGTGGATTCCGACACACAGCAGGCGCTGTTTGTTAAAAACGCTTTGATGCAGGAAGCGCTCATAAATCAGCTTAACAGTGAGTTTACAATTATGCGCAGCGCCATGAGCAGACAGTAATGCGCCGAAGCGGCTTGCCGAATAAAACAGCCGCGCTGTAACGGTATTTTTTGATATCGGCGGAAGTATAAGCAGTAAAAAAAGTTTGAGCAAAAACCCGCTTAAACTGCTCTTAAAAAAAGAAAAACGGGAAATAAGCGAGAAAGGAAACGGAAACATGGCATTTCTCAGCAGCTTGGATATAGCGGTTTCGGGAATGATGGCCCAGAGACTCAGAATGGACATTATTTCACAGAACATAAACAATGCGGTAACCACCAGAACGGAGGACGGTACGCCTTATGTGCGCCAGGTGGTTGTATTTACCGAAGATACGGCCTATGATAATTTAAGCGTAAGGGATTTTATCAAGAGAAAGACAAACAGCTTAGTTAACGGAAATATGCCGTTCAGCAGCGTGCTTCAGATGAATTTGTCCGACAGACGGCAACGCACCGGAAACGGCGTTGTGGTTACGGAAATCGTGGAAGATGAGACTCCTTTGACGCCGGTTTACGACCCTTCACATCCCGACGCGGACGAAGACGGATACTATTACCTGCCGAATGTTGACGTGGCTGAGGAGCAATATGACTGGATCGAAGCTTCAAACTCATATACGGCAAGTCTTACTATTTTTAACAGCGCGAAGAAGATGGCGCAGCAAGCGCTTTCTATAGGCAAATAATAAAGAAAAGAATAATTATACGAAGCGCGGCGGCAATTGCCGCGCCTTGAGATATTGAGATTTTTAAGAAAGGACGAAGCAAACGTTATGTTCATAGTTCCTATTTCATCGACAGTAACGCCTCTTGAATCGGTATCAAGAGCTTTTGAAAAATACGATGAGGAGCCGGTTTCCGAAGAAGCGGCCGAAGCCCCTACTTTTATGGACGTGTTTAAAGGCATTTTCAATAATGCCGTGGACGCCAACGCCCAGAAGCAGTCGGATATCTTCCAGCTTATGCTGGGCAACACCGACAACCTTGAACAGATACAGGCCAACATTACCAAGGCGGAGGTGGCTACCGACCTGCTTGTAAACGTTAAAAACGCGGTAGTGGACGCTTATAACGAGATCGTAAAGATGAGCATTTGATTGCCGAATTACCTGACAGCAGGAAAAAGATAAAAAAAGAGGTTGTTTGATGGATAAGGTAAAAGAAACTCTTGCTAAGATAGGGAATTTTTTCAAGAGTAAATTTTCTTCTCTCAGCAAAAAAACAATTATTATAATATCCGCCGGGGTGGCGGTGCTGTTAGTTTCTGCGATAGTTCTGGCTGCAATTATGAGTCAGGTGCATTACGCAGTGCTCTTTAAAGACGCTTCTGCCGCTGAAGCTACGGAAATAGTTACATATGCGAGGGAGACTCTCGGAGTTCAGGACATAAAAATAAACGCAAACGGAGATATATTGGTTCCTGAAGACAAGGTGGAAGAGCTGAGAGTCAGTATGAGCATAGCGGGCTTCCCTAAATCCACCTTCAATTACGAAACTTGGTCCAACGGCGTTACTATGTTCTCCACGGATAAGGAACTAAGAGAACTCCAGAAGCAGCAGCTGCAGGATAATTTGAGATCGACTCTTCGTGCCTTTAACAACGTGGACGATGCGATAGTAATACTCGGTATTCCTGAGGAAAGAAGCTACGTTATAGACGAGTACAAGGAGTCGCCCACCGCTTCCGTAACCCTGACTCTCAGAGAGGAGCTTACCTCGGAGCAGATCGACGGTATTTACAACTTAGTGGCAAAGTCGCTCCCCGGACTTCTCAGAGAAAATGTAACGATCCACGACCAGAACGGAGTTCAGCTTTCCCCCGAAATGACCACCAACACCGCTAAGGAGGAAGAAGAGAAGCTTCAGATATATTATAAAAGACTCAATTACCGCAACAGGCTCAAAGAAGAATATGAAGAAGCCATAAAGACCGTTATGCTGAATACCTTTGACGGGATCAACGTTGCGGTAGGCCTTAACCTTGATTTTGACAGCATGGTGACCGAGGAAATAGAGTACAGCGGAGCTAATACGGATCTTATATACGACGATGACGGCAATGTCATAGGTACCAAGCAGTCGGGCATTATTGAAAAAGAGCAGATAAAGAACGCGGCCGGCGGAGTGGCTCAGGAAGGCGGACTGGTCGGCACCACGGTAGATTCCGATATAAGTCCCGATTATCCCACTCTTGAAGTGGGAGAGGACGGCGAATTCTATTACGAATACACACGCGACATAAATTATCTTGTAAATCAGACCAAGCGGCAGATAGAAAAGGACGGTTACAGCATAGGCACGCTTTCCGCCGCGGTGGTCGTAAGAAGCAACAACGACCTAACCGGAGACGAGGAGCTTCGCTGGCGCAACACTATTGCCAACGAGATCGGAAGAGCGTCGTGTAGGGAAAGAGTGTGCACGGACGTGGGG
>CANDLP010000099.1 GCA_947385505.1 uncultured Clostridia bacterium | reverse complement strand
ATGCATCCATAATGCAGCACGATGCTGTCCATCGTCTATTTTAAATACATTTTCCGCTTTAACAACTACCAACATTCTCTCAAAGCCTTTTTTATTTACACTGTCTATAAGCCGCCGGAACCGTTCAATAGAATGAGTGTTATCGGAAAGCCGATTTCTTTTTCTTATATTTTCCTCATATGCGCTTTCATCTCCTTCAAGAAATTTGTACGCAGGCGTTTCACTGATCGGCACCGTATTCCATTTGCTGCCGTCATAAACGGTAGCCATCAATTTTGACACAGGAAAATCAATGACCTCATAATCAGCTATTTTATATTGCTTAAACCATTCTTCCACATATGTACTGTCTAACTGTTCACCGTATATATCAAGAATTGTTTGAGTTAAGCTTGATCCGGCGGCAAGTTCATATATATGATCGATGCTGCCAGTTTGCAAATAACCTTCAATAGTTTTCATTGCCATATCCGGTGTAACAGAATAGATACACGGTGCTTCTTCGACATCTTTTAAGCAGTGATATTCCCAATCGTCACGAAGTTCTGCACACCAGTGGCTGCACGTTTCACTAAACATATTAAAATTACCGTCATATCCAAACAATTCTACCGGAGTAGGTCCGAAGAATACTAACGATGGACCTGCATGCAATGCTTTTCGTAAATGAACCATTCCACACTCGCCGTCAATATGCAGAACAGCGTGTTTGAGCAGTATTTTTATATCATCCCACGAAGTTTTGCCAAGTAAATCCATATCGATTCCTTCAAGCGCAACGCAGTGTTCGACAGATTCTCCAAGCTGAACCATCACAAACTCAGGAAAGCGAAATTTAATTTGTCTTATCAATTCGTTGAAATATTTAATCGGCCACAGCTTATTGTTCTCGACAGTTCCCAACTTAGGATTTATCCCACGCTGCAAAGTGATATATTTCTTTCCGGACAATCTAAACTTTCCCAATACCTCATTTTCATCCTGAAAGATTTTAATCGGCATACGATATTCACGTCCAACTTCGAGTACACCATTAAGATCTGCACTGTTTAAAATATGCTTGTTTTCAATAATAAGCTTACTGTATTCATACGGCTTGCTTCTTCTTAAATCACGAAAGTATAATTCATTTTTGACATCACTGCGAAATTTTTTCCATGCTTCAACCAATTCGCATAGTTTGGAACTTGCAGTAAGTGATTTTGACGTATAAATTACTTTTGGATAAATATCAAGTTCAAACAAAAGTGCAAAATTCTCTTTAGTTTCTTTATCACTTTCAAATTTTTTCCATTTTTTTTCAACATCATAAAAAAATATGGACGGCTGTTTTTCAAATATTGCGTAATTTATTTCGCTTGATATATGACCGAACGCATATATCTGAAGTTTAGCATCATCAATATATTCATACAAACAATGCAAAAAATTTGCACGCACTAAGATTGTGCCAAAACCACCGTTTACTTTTACGCCGATTTTAATTATCTTCTTGTTTGCCATTATAATTCTCCTCTAAAAAATCTTTAACCGCATTCATTACGAATCTCGGAGACAAAGATCTCATACATGCACGGTTCCATGGATTAAAACATTTATTTGTCCAATCCGGACAAAACCATTCACATGAATATTTACAACCGTTTCCGCAAAGATTAATATTATCTGCATATCCAAAAAAGTCTTTATCCGTTGGACCGAAAAGTACAATAGACTTTTTGTCTGTAAGAGCGTGCCTTAAATGAACCATGCCACCTTCGCTGGAAATAAGTAATAAAGCGTATTTTAAGAGAACTTTCGCATCTTCAAAGCTAGTTTTGCCCGACAAATCTAAGTCAACATTTAATCTGTATTCAAAATTAAAAGTATCACCTAACAGTATTATTTTCAATTTTGGATATTTCTCTTTAATCATTTGTATTAATACATCCCAATATGTCATCGGCCAAAGTTTGTTATTGTTATTGCTTCCATAACGAACATCAGCAGTGTTCACAACAGCTATGTAAGCATCTGCGGCTAAACCTAATGAACTTAAATACAGATCACTATTCTCGCGTACCTTAATTTTATGGTCATAATGCTGTGTTATGTTCAGTATACCGTAAATATCAGGCTGCTGAATTCGTGTCGTCCCGTTTATTTTACTAAGCATTGCGCCTTGTCCGTCATAACAAACGTTGTTGAATAATCTGCTGTTTCTCCACTTAAAATGTTCAGCTGCCTGACAGTATTCTAATAATTTGGGCTGAAGCACACTGAATTTTGAAGGATTTCTGTTTACAACCTCCGGATATCTTACCAGATTTATAAACAAATCATATTTTCGAAAAATATTTTTATCTAAATCTCCGTTAAAGAAAAACAAACGATCAGCTAAGCCGCTGTCGATTATTCCCGTCATAGCATCTTTGTTACGATTATAGAAAATATCAATCTTCATACAGGGAATATAGTATTTTTCCTTGAAATGGTGAATATAATTTGCAGCAATTACATAATCGCCTATTCCGCCTTTTACTTGTATACCGATATTTAAGAACTTTGAATCTGTTGATACATCAATATGTGCCGCTTTTGGCTTAGATAATATTTGCACACTTGCTGTTTTTTTTCTGCTGAGATTCTGACGGATTTTGTTGAACGTCTTTTTGAGCGTGTATCTAAGTCCGTTTTCACGATAGCATAAGCGCCATCTGCGCCATGATTCACTTAGCTTGGACATAATTTATTCCCCCAAAGATCTTATTTTATAAATTTAATATATTAGGGGCTATCTAAAAAGTCGTAATTAGCACAATTTCTGCTGACTGCAGACGCTTTTTTCCTTGAAATCGCCACGCTTTTAGCGAAATCGTACATAATTGCTTTGTTTTCAGATACTCCCTTATGTTATTTTCCATTTAATATAAATTACCATTATCTTTTAAAACTATCTCAAAAGCCTCTGAAAGCGTTGGTTCATCATCTTTCCCATACACTTTTACAACTTGTTTTTCCGATGCACCGAGTTCTTTTAGCGGTTTAACATCTCTCTCCCTATCACCGCAAGCAAAACATCTCGTTATATCCAGATTAAAATCCGCTATTGCACGCCGAAATAACCCCGTATTAGGTTTACGACAGTCACAATCCATCGCATAAGCTGAAATAACGCCGTTTTTAAGATGCGGACAAATATAGAACGCGTCTATATGCGCCCCATGCTCCGCAAGCATCTCATTTAATCGCCGATTAACCCTCTCCATATCATCAAGCGTAAAATATCCACGCGCTACTCCGCTTTGATTGGAAATGACAATTACCAGATAACCCGCTTCGTTCATTTTTCGTATACCCTCTGCAGCACCCGGCATTAACTCAAGTTTGTCGGGTGAACCGACATAACCGGTATCACGGATTATCGTGCCGTCACGGTCAAGAAAAAACGCCTTGTTCATCAATATATTGCATAATCCTTCATAAGATAATTTTTAACATAATCCTCAACGCCGTCTTCCAATGAATAAAACGGCTCAGTATATCCGGTCTCGCGCAGTTTGTTCATTTTTGCCTCAGTAAAATACTGATATTTGGGACGAAGCGTTTCAGGCATTTCTATAAAATTGATATTTACAGGGCGTCCCATAGCAACAAAGGTATTTTTGCACAAGTCATAAAAGCTTCTTGCTTTTCCGGTTCCCAAGTTAAATAATCCGCTTATTTCAGGATGTTTCATCATGAACAGCAATACTTTGCAGATATCTTTAACATAAATGAAATCCCGTAACTGCTCACCATCGGCAAATCCGTTTTTATACGATTTGAACAGTCCCATTTCGCCGTTTTCGGTTATCTTGTTAAACGAGTGGAAAATAACACTTGCCATAGAGCCTTTAAAATACTCGTTCGGTCCGTATACGTTGAAAAACTTGAACCCGCAGTGCTGTGCCGGAGCACGGGTTTGTTCACGTGCCCAAAGATCAAACAATTGCTTCGAGTAGCCGTAGCCGTTGAGCGGTCTTAAACTTCCTATATCCGATTTGTCATCAAAACCGCATTCGCCGGACCCATATGTTGCCGCGCTTGATGCGTAATAAAAGGCAATTTTTTCATCGGCGCAGAAGTTCCATAATACCTTTGTAAATTCAAAGTTGTTTTTGTACAGAAAATCAAAATCACGCTCAGTCGTTGAGGAGCAGGCGCCCATATGAAAAATATGCGATACTTTTCCCGAAAACTCCGAAAGTCGGGATAAAAACTCGTTTCTGCTGATATATTCCGAATATTTCTTGTTGACGAGATTGCGCCATTTTTCTGTAGAGCAGATGTTGTCGACAACAATAATATCTGTATGCCCGGCGTCGTTTAACGCGCGTACAAGGCAGCTGCCTATAAATCCGGCACCGCCCGTAACAATAATACTCATATTATTCCTCCCTGTAAACCTCAAGTATTTTGTTGATCACATTTGTGGTTGAAAGACCCTGTTCAAGCTCAATAAAGCGTATCTCGCCGCCGTTATCGCGTACAAAATCGCCCCCGGCAACCGGCTTTCCCTCCCAATCCTTTCCCTTTATAAGAACGTCGGGCTTTATTGCCCGTATCAGTTCTTCAGGAGTATCGTTATCAAATATTACCACATAGTCCACGACACCCATGTCCTCAATAACCCGCGCACGGTTATTTTGAGTGACTATCGGGCGTTTTTCTCCCTTTATCCTTTTTATAGAGGAGTCGCTGTTGAGTCCCACAAAAAGCACATCGCCGAATGCTCGTGCCTGTTTAAATGACGAGATATGTCCCGCATGGATTATATCAAAACACCCATTGGTAAATACTATGCGTTTTCCGTCCGCACGCAGTCTTTCAGCCGTTTCCGCCGCTTCGCTTTCAGAGATAAGTTTTTTGTATCCTCCGCTCGCGCTGTTTATTACATCGTATATTTCACGAGGAGAAGCAGTTGCCGCACCAAATTTAGACACAACAACAGATGCCGCTATATTTGCCAAACGGCAGCAATCATCGTGAGACGCGCCAAGTGCAAAACACATCGTAAACACCGAAATAACCGTATCGCCCGCACCGGTTACGTCCACCACTTCCTTTGCGAGAGCCGGGTAATCCTTCTTGTCGCCGTTATTACCGCAGATGAGGGACATTCCTTTTTCCGATCGCGTTGCAAGGACGTATTCTATTCCACAGGTTTTGCATAGTTCTACGCCGGCTTTAGCTATTTCCTTTTCACTTGAAAGATTTCTTCCGACAGCGCCGCAAAGTTCTTTCATATTCGGGGTAACGACAGTGGCACCGCTGTATTTGGAGTAGTCGCTTCCCTTTGGGTCAACCATTACGGGAATACCGATCTGTCTTGCGGCGCTGATGATTATTTTCGCAGTATTTTTTGTGACAGCTCCTTTGCCGTAATCCGAAATAATCACCGCACGCGCTCCTCTCAACAGTTCCTCGGACTTAGCAGTGAGAAAGTCTTCAAACGCTGCGGGGGCATCCCTCACTATTTCGCTGTCATATCTTAAAAGCTGTTGATTTTGTGCTGTAACACGAGTTTTTATGCTGGTAACAGTGTCGCTGCTCTGCATAATCCCGCTTGTGTCAACACTAAAATTCTTTAATCGTTCAATAAGCCAATTACCCTCAAAATCACTCCCAATATAGCTTATTGAGTTAACGGAAGCCCCCAGTGCGCATAGATTTAAAACAACGTTTCCTGCGCCGCCGAGACGTTTGCTCCTGCTCTGCACATGAACAACAGGAACAGGAGCCTCGGGGGAAACCCGAGTCACGTTTCCGCCAAGATACTCGTCTACCATAAAATCTCCGAACACCACTACCCTTTTATTTTTAAACTTGTTAAGGTTAAAACTTATTTGCTGCATAACATTACCTTTCTTCAAATAAATCTGCCTCAAGCATGGAACATAGCGCGTGATAAACAGGCAAATGAAGCTCCTGTATTTTAAAGGTTTCCGTTTCGGGAACACATATAACAATGTCGGCAAGCTCTCTGCACTTTCCACCCGTACCTCCTGTCAACGCTATGGACTTTATTCCCTTCGCTTTGGCAGCCATCAACGCATATATGATATTTTTCGAATTTCCTGATGTGGAGATGCCCAAAAACACATCATCGACGCTGCCATAGCCATATAGCATCTGTGCAAACGAAACAGCCGCGTCTACATCGTTAGCAAACGCGCTGGTAAGTGCAGGCATAGATGTAAGGGGTATTGCGGGAAGTGATCCCTCAAGCTTTTCCGAAAGTGCCTTGCCGTCTTCTCCAAAGTACTTGACAAGATTGCTGCCGAAATCCGACTCGATTTTTCGGTTAAATAAAAAGGATTTCATCAACTCGCCCACTATATGCTCCGAATCAGCGGAGCTGCCGCCGTTTCCGGCGACAAGAAGCTTCCCCCCCGCTCTGTAACTTTTCAACAGATCATTATACGCTTTTTCGAAATCCGCTCTGCACAATGAAAGCACAGGGTATCTCTGAAAAAGCTCGTCCATAAGTTCAGCGGAATTTTTTTCCTTTTTCTTCATAACGTGTTTTCTCCATTCATTTTGTATTCATAAATTCCGACGCGCGTCGGATAATATCTTCGCTTTTTATTGCCGAAACACATGGAGCGGTTCCCCTTTTACCCATACAGTCGGGAATACTTTTTCCGCAAGAAACGCATTCCTCGGAAAAATCTCCGAAAACCGCCGCAGCATTGTCCGCATCACAGGGAAAAAATCTGCCATACTGCCACATACCGCAGGCAACAACCGTTGGTGTTCCGCACGTTATACCGATATGCGCCCCTCCTGAATCGTTTGCAAGAACTATTCGGCAATGCCGCACTATTTTTATCGTACTGCCAATAGAGCATTTTCCGCAGAGATTTTTTGTCGGATAGTCCGACAATTGATCGGCAAGCTTTTGACTGTTTTCAGTATCTGAGTTCCCGCCCATTATTAAAATTCGGCATCCGTATCGCAGGTGAAGCGCTTTTAACGCCTCAGCCCAAATTTTTTCCGAAAGCCGTTTTTCGGCGCAGCCCGCCCCCGGGAACACAACTGCGATATTCAGTGGTTCTAAGGCATTTCCCGAAAACCTGTACGATTTTATTTCCTTAGCATACAGCCCGCTCAAATAAAGCAGCTCGCCATATCTTTTTATTTCGCTCGATTCGGTTATGGGAACAAGTTCATCAGCCATTTTGTCGGCACGCTGTTTTAATTTTTCTGTCATAATATCAATCGGAGTATCGGGAAGGATATGCCGCGCGGCTTTCACTGAAAGAGTGTAGATATCAGTAAGCGGGTGTCTGTTGAGCGGCGCGGGAAACACTGTTTCGACCGCAACTTTATTTAGTCGAAGAATATTCATAAGTCTGCCTGCGGGTTTGTTTTTCAGCGAAATGATTTCCGAAAATAACCCGGTAAGTCTTGCGGCTTCTTCTATTCCGAATCCCTCGCGGCATATAAGAGTAAGCTTACGGCCACTGTAGCATAAAGCGGCAGCCGCTGCGCACATTACCAGAAAATCCCCAAGAGCACCGGTAAAAACGACAGCGATCGTTTTGGGACAGAACACTTTGGTTTTTTTTACAGTATTCAATCGAATTATTGCGGTATATATCATCGAAGCGGCTTTTTTTTTAAAAAATACCAATGCGTCGGGTTTGTTTTTCATCCTGATCCATTTTAACCATTCAATAATAAATGATGGAACAAGTCCCACGGCAACAGGTTTAATAACGTATGGCAGCGCTTTCGGAAGCAATTTAGATCGGAAGAGCGTCGTGTAGGGAAAGAGTGTGCACGGACGTGTA
>CANDLP010000098.1 GCA_947385505.1 uncultured Clostridia bacterium | reverse complement strand
AAGTATTTGAATTGTGGATTTTATCCACAATTCAAATGGTTATTAGTATAAAATAAATGCTTCGGTGATTTTTTATTCCTCGTCGCTTTCCATCTCATAAGTATCCAACTGTCCCGCCAATCTTTCAGCCTGTTCGTCAATTTCCCTCTGATCAATCCCGTCAACGTCATCAAGACTCATCTGTCCCTCCTGAACAGGCAGCGGGGGCAGATCTTCAAGGCTTTTCAGCCCAAAGCATCTTAAAAACGTATCCGTGGTACGGTAAGCTATCGGTCTTCCGGGAAGCTCAAGCCTTCCCGCCTCCTCGATCAGTCCCTTTTCAACTAAAGTGTTGACAACTCCTGAGCTGTCTATACCTCTTATCTGCTCCACAAAGCCCTTCGTTACGGGCTGATTATAAGCTATAACCGCCAGACATTCAAGGGCAGCCTGCGAAAGGGGCGTTTGTCTGTGAGTATCCAGCGCCGCTTTAACATAGGAGGACAATTCCTCCTGTGTGGAAAGCTGAAACGCGTTGCCCAGCCGGATTATCTTTAAGCCGCTTCCTATTACCGAATAACGGCGTTCAAGCTGAGCCAGTATCTTGGCGGTAGTGTCCGCGTCTATCCCCGACGCTTCCGACAGCTTATCTATCGTTATCGGATCGGCGTAAGCAAAAAGTATCGCTTCCACTATCGCCATGCCTTCTACTATTTCCATTCGGTCACATTTTCCTTTTGTTATTCTTTAAAAAATACCGTACAAAACAGGACAAGCCGCAGGCAGTATTATAGAACATTCTTTTCATATTTCTCAGTCTTCGTCCTCAAAGCTTACGCGGTTTCTTTTAATGCGTTCATCCCTGTCCGTTGGCTTGTACTCCAGCCATTCATTATCTTCGGATATACTGACGTATCCGTATTTGGAAAGCTCCAGCAAAGCCAGAAATGTCGCCACCTGTTCCGATCGTTTTTGCCCGCTGTACAGGCTTTTAAGCTCTATCCCGCTGCTTTTTTTTATTTTTTTCAGTACATAGAGAATCTTAGTAAAAACCGTAACATAGCTTTTCGCCACAATCGGCTTCATGGAAGGGGGACGGGCATTGAATCTCGCCAGAGCCGCCCGGTCGGTCATTGACGCCACCGCCGCGTAAAGCTCGTAAGAATCGTGATTCAGCTTATAGGTGAAATCCATATCGATCTTCATAGGTTCTCTAACGAATATCTCCGTACCCTTCCACTTTTCCTTAAGCTTTTCCGCTATAACCTTACATAAGGCGTATTCAACCAATGTACCCTCCAGCTCCTTTTTGAGCTGTTCCGCCTCGTGTTTCGGCAGCAGTGCGGAGGATTTTATAAGGATAAGGTGAGCGGCCATTTCCATAAACTCGCCCGCTATCTCCATATTAGCTTCCTGCATTTGCTCCAGATAAAGCAAAAACTGTTCCAGAAGCACAGATATCTCTATATCTCTTATATTTAATTTATGCTTTTGTATCAAGGTAAGCATAAGGTCGAGAGGCCCCTCGAACACTCTGAGCTTAAAATTCAGTTCCTGCATTTTTTATATATTATTACCATTCCTTTGCTTAGAACTTATCATCATGAGATAGGCGTGCGGATTTCCGGGCAAAATTTTTCGCAATCAAGGAAAAAATTTGCAGAAAAACTTGGTGTATTTCTGCGTTTTTTAAGCGCAGAAAATTCTTTGACGCAGAGCGCGGAAAATTTTGCCGAAAAAAGTGAGCCTTTTCTATGTGGACATATTCATATACTTCAATTATACTCCCATAAAAAATTCCACATATCCGGTTGCATAAAACAGTCCCTTGGATATCCAGGATGAAAGATAACTCATTGGTATGCTGAAAACTCCGAACAGAAACAGCAGCATTATAACCATCATGATCGCCCTTTCATATCTCATTATCCTGATAAAAAGCTTCGTAGGCAGAAAGGCCATAAAGAAGCGCGCCCCGTCAAACGGCGGCACAGGCAGAAGGTTAAATACGGCAAGATATATGCTTACGCTTACAATCTGTATGGTTGTATAATAAAGATACAATTCCATACAAGGATTGCCCGACGCCAGAACTTCGGTATTGGAATAAAGGATTATCTTCTCCGCTATAACAGTCAAATAGGCTATAATCAGGTTTGCCAACGGCCCCGCCAAGGCTATTAGAGCCGTGGCAACGCGGGGCTTTGTCTTAGTGCAGCGAAAAGGATTCACCGGGATAGGTCTTCCCCAGCCGAAACCGAACAGCACTACCGCCAAGGCGCCCATAACGTCCACATGGAGAAAAGGATTAAGGGAAAGCCTTCCGCTTTTATCCGGAGTAGGATCACCCAGCGCCTTAGCCGCCCAGCCGTGAGCGCACTCGTGCAGTGGGATCTCCACTAAAATTATTATCAAACAGACAAAGATCTCTACAACCATCATTGCGCTGTTTGCGGTTTGGTTCACAAGGTTTAACACGCGCCCCGCCTTTCCGCTTTTATCTGATATAATACTATAGGCTGTCTGAAAAGCCGCAATCAGCACAATTTCTACTAACTGCGGACGCTTTCAGCGAAATTGTACAAATTTGATTTGTTTTCAGATATTCCCTAATAACCATTTTAAAAATAGATAAATTATTTTTTAAATGCCATGCCGCTTTAGCGGCATGGAGAGAGAGCAAAGCTCCCTCTGTTATCGTATTGAATTCAAATGGTTATTAGCATAAGCTTATAAAAACAAGTTATTTTCTTATTATACAACATTTTGGGAGAAATTTCAAGTGCCGGTACTGTTATAAAATTAAATTTCTGAATAAAGCGCCGCTATGCGAATTTTGGGGAAAACCTAACGGTTTTCCCCAAAACATCACTTCATTTTATAATTATATAATTTATAAATATCAAAAAACCTTCGACACTTGCAAGACAATGCTCCCAAAACCTGAGCAAAGCTCACCAAACCTTTTTAAGTGCGTTGGAAAGCGGCTTATATACGGCAAAGGTTATCGCTGAATCTATCAGCATTTTAATAAAAGTAAAGGGCATATTGAAGATAATAAGCGCTTCCCAGATAGTTTTTACATTGGGATTTATCGCCTGATACAGACCGAGCACCACCTCTTCCGGAGCCAAAAGCTGATAGTAAACCGGATAGCTTATATAATAGTTTACAAACAAACTCAGCCCGGCGCTTATTACACAGCCCGCAAGACAGCCTATAAGCGCACCCTTTCTGGTCTTTTTAAATTTGTAGATATACCCGGCGGGAACCACCATAGCAATGCCAAGCAGGAAGTTGCACAGTTCCCCTACTCCCGCCGAACTTGTGGTGGTAAGCTTAATAATATTTTTTATAAGACATACGGGTATGCCTGCCAAAGGGGATACCACAAAAGAGGCTATCAGCGCGGGAAGCTCCGAAAAGTCCAGCTTGATAAATCCGGGAATAAGCGCGGGCAGAGGTATTTCCAGAAGCTGAATGACTGCCGCCGCCGCCGCTAATACCGCTGTTACCGCTATTTTTCGGATGTTTGCGGAAGTTTTTCTTTTTTCTTTTGCTGCTGTTGACATAATAAAATCACCTTTCTGTAATCCGTGTGATTTTAGGGTGCAAAACCCCCGATTTATACAAGGGCGCTGATGTTTAAACAAGTTTATGTAAACAGGTTGATATAAACAACAGCGCCCCCGTATAAACGGGGGCGAAAATGCTTAATCGTCACAAAAACATGTAGAACAGGTTTTCGCAATTAAACACTCTGGTTCTTTCATCCGGACTATACCGTCGGTATCGGAATTTCACCGATTCAACCAAATGCTTTCCGTATCTCGGAATAACGGAAAAACAGGCTCGCGGACTTTACCGCCGGTGGAGAATTTCACTCCGCCCCGAAACAGATTACACTTATATTATATACTTTTGCGGTTTTTTTGTCAATAGTTTTATGTAATTTTTTATATAATCAATATACGTCGCTTACCTGATAGGCTTCAACAACCTCATATGTGGCGGACACGTTGCTGTCTTCCCCTAAAGTTATGTTTATGTAAAACTGTATAAGCTGATCCTTCATAACGGTGCGGCTGATAAGCGCGTCATTTGTGACTATATCATAAGTATACTGTACCATAACAGTGCCGGAACCGCCCTCTAAAGAAATATCATAAGCGCCTGCCTTGTCCAGGAATACTGCAAGGCTGCTTCCGTCCTCCGCAACTATCGGCACAACTCTGTGGCTTTCGCCGCTTTGACCGTCCGCCGAATAAATTATAGTTTCATCGGCATTTATGGCGGATTCGGAGGTCATTTCCATACGCAGGTTTTCCACGCGGTATCTTGAGGAGTCCTGTCCCTCAAAAAGCGTCTGCCCCTGCTGTCCCTCCAATATAACGCGGTTCTGAGCAGTTTTTCTCGTTATCTGAAAGGAAAACCAAGGGTAAAATTCGGGTTTTCCCGATTTAAGGGCGGCTTCAAACAGCTCGTCCTCAGTAAAAGCAGTTGTAAGGAGCGAAGAGGAAAGCTCCTCCATTTTTTCGGGATCAATGCTTGAACTGTACAGTCTTTTCGCAAGCATTGCCGAAGCGGTGGGTGAAGAACTCAGCTCCGTGAAATCGCAGACGTAGGTTATATCGCCGCTTTCGTACGCGAAGAAAACTACTCCGCCAACTATCCCTACAACAAGAAATATCAGCAAAATAATGGTTATCTTTTTCATAACAGCTCCTTAAATTTGGAATATTATATACAATACAAATTGGTATCCCACGCGGGTATATAAGGGTGATGCCTTAAATAAAGCTTATACCCGAAATTCATTTCTTTTATCAGAAGCGGAAGGGCAAATATATCCTCCGTGCGGTGATATACCGAGAGGATCAGCCGCGGGCGGTGCTTTGATATTGCTTCGGAAGCGCCCCCCAAAGCTTCCCGCTCCGCGCCCTCCACGTCGATCTTTATAAGAGTCGGCTTTTTATCCCCCAGCATTCTGTCCACGGTAATGCCTTCCACTTTTACCTGTGCTCCTCTTCCGTATTGGTTGCAGGCGGAGCTGTTGCGTCCGCCGCTTTTTCGGAACATAAGCTGTGTGTTTTCATTCCATGCCGCCGCATTTATCGGGTGGAATATTCCGCGTCCCAAAGCGTAATTTCGGCGCACCATACGGGAAAAGTTGCGGTAATCCGGCTCCACGGCGTAAATTTCCTTAAACTCTTTGTTAGTCAGCTTTAAAAAACGCTCAACCGTATCCCCGTTGTAAGCTCCCAAATCCACATAAGTCTCTTCCTTCCCTATTTTCAGCAGAGACTCCGCTTCTTCCAAAGGCGTTTCACAGGATTTAAGCAGGTTTATATCTCCCCCCAGCTTGTATTTTATCAGCGAGTCAAAAACCTCTCTTGATTTTTCGTCCGCCAGAAGCTTCCTCGCCTTTTTAATCTCCGCGTCGTGCTCTTGGGCGTAAACCTCGTCAAATATGTTGCCGCCCACCACGGGAACATCGGGAGCGTAAAGCTCGTACTTTTCCGACAGCTCATAAATCCGCGAAGTGACCGAAGGAAGACTGCTGCCAAAGCAGACTACTATTATAAAGTCGTCATAAAGCTCTTGTATTTCCGACAGCTTTTTTACCTGATAGCCCAAAAAGCTGTGACCGCGCACAAACTCGTCGCTGGCCATAAACTCCTTAGGCTTAATTCCCAAGCCGTCCATAACCTTCATTATTTTTTCCGCCCCGTCGCCCATACCGTACATAATGATCGGTTTTTCGGTTTCCTTAAGTCTTTTCCAGACGCTTTGGGGCATATTTCCAGATTCCATACGCAACCGTTTCTTTCTTGTTTTTTGTATAACTTCTCTGAAGGAAGCTCTTGAAAGAACCCGTTTTTACAGGTTCTTTCAAGCTTATTCCACCGTTACCGATTTTGCAAGATTTCTCGGCTTATCTATTGAACACTGTCTGTCCAGAGCCGTATAATACGCCAGAAGCTGTAAGGGCACCGCCGTTACCAAAGGCATAAGCAGATCGTCGGTTTCAGGCAGTCTTATTATATAATCGGCTATATTGGGGTTTACATCGGCGCTGTCGCGGCAGATAACAATGGTTTTTGCCCCCCTTGACTTTACCTGCTCCACATTGCCGGCGGTTTTTGAATAAAGAGACGTCTGGGTTGCAACGGCGATAACCGGCATTTCCTCGTCCACCAATGAGATTGTTCCGTGTTTAAGCTCGCCGCCCGCATAGCTTTCCGAGTGAATATAGCTTATTTCCTTAAGCTTAAGGCTTCCTTCCATGCTTAAGGCGTAATCAAGACCGCGCCCGATATATAAAAGACTGGACGCGTTGACCAATTTTGAAGCAACCCTCTGATACTGTTCCTTGCGGTTGATGCATTCCTGTATAAGCTCAGGTATCTGAAGAAGCTTCTCGGTGTATTCCGCGCATTTCGCTTTGTCTATCCTGCCCCTTGCGTAAGCAAGCCTGAATGCGAACATATACATAAAGGCGCACTGTACCATATAAGCTTTAGTGGAGCAAACGCTGATTTCGGGACCTGCCAGCGTTTTTACCGACATTTTCGCTTCACGGTCGATAGAACTTCCCGACACGTTGACCGCAGCCAAAGTGTCTGCGCCTATTTCCTTGCCCAGTTTAAGAGCGGAAAGGGTATCGGCAGTCTCGCCGGACTGTGAAATAATAACGAGGAGGTCGTCTTTGGTTATAAGCGGCTTTCTGTATTTAAATTCCGAGGCAATATCCACCGTTACGGGAATGCGGGCTATATCCTCTATAACGTATTTTCCCACCATGCCCGCGTGCATTGCGGAGCCGCAGCCCACAATGTAAATATTTTTGTAATTTCTGAGCATTTCGTCGGTAAGGCCGCACTCCTCGAAAGACGGAACGCCGTCGGAAATACGCGGTGTAACCGTATTTTTAAGGGCAGCGGGCTGTTCGTGTATCTCCTTAAGCATAAAATGCTCGTAACCGCCCTTCTGTGCGGCGGTTACATCCCATTCCGCAATCTGAATCTCTTTTTCAACCACATTGCCGTGAATATCGTAAAATGTAACTCCATCCTTTGTTACCTCGGCGATCTCCCCCGCTTCGGGGGTGTAATATTCCTTTGTGTACTCCAATATGGCGGTCATATCCGAAGCCAAATACATTTCGCCCTTTCCTATTCCTATTATTAAAGGACATTCTTTGCGTACCGCATAGACTTTGTTTTTATGTTCACGGAAAATAATTCCGAGAGAATAAGCACCCTCAAGCTGAGTTATCGCCGAAGCAATGGTTTCAACCGGATTGCCGTTGTAGCTGTAATCAAGCAGCTTTGCTACCGATTCGGTATCGGTCTGGCTTTCAAAGGTATAGCCTTTCCCCATAAGGAATTTTTTGATTTTCCTGTAATTTTCTATAATTCCGTTGTGTACAACGCTGACCCTTGCGTTCCCCTGAGGGTGAGCGTTGATATCCGAAGGCTCTCCGTGTGTAGCCCAGCGGGTATGGCCTATTCCCGCCACGGCTTTAAGGGAGCCTTCCGCCTCAAGCTTTGGCACAAGGCCGTTCCCTATTGAACCCTTCGCTTTTACCGTCTTTATTTTATCTCCTTCAAAAACAGCGATACCGGCGGAATCGTAGCCGCGGTACTCAAGATTTTTCAAAGAATTGACAAGAAAGCTTTCGCATGGCTTTTCTCCGACACATCCAACTATTCCGCACATACAGTGTACCTTCCTTAATAAAATAATAACTTGATTCAGACCTGTCTTCACAAGATATTGCACGCGTTTTTTCGGCAAATTTTGCCGAATACTGCGTCAAAAATTCTTGACGGGCGACAGCCCGCCTGCTGATTTTTT
>CANDLP010000097.1 GCA_947385505.1 uncultured Clostridia bacterium | reverse complement strand
GCGGCATCTTTAAAAATAGACTTTGTCTATTTTTAAAGCGAAAACAGTATAAGGATTATTTAACCAACTCCTTAAACTCATCGGACATTTTTTTCTGAAGCGCTTCCGCATTCTCCATGGTGTCTCCAACGGCGGTGTAGTAAACCTTAAGCTTGGGTTCGGTGCCGCTGGGTCTTACTATCGCCTTGTTTCCGCCTTCAAGATAAAGGCTGATAACGTTGGATTTGGGAAGAGTAATTTTTTCCTTGGCCCCGGTGGCAAGATCAGTTTTTTCGCTTGCCTCGTAATCCGCCAGCCCGATAACTTTAAAGCCGGCTACCGATTTTGGGTAATCGGTGCGCATCTTGTCCATAATACCGCTCATCTTCTGCATACCGCTTTCGCCTTCAAAGGTAAAGGTGTCAAGCTTATTGCAGTAGAAGCCGTATTCTTCATACATCTCTCTGCGCACCTGAATAAGACTCTTGCCCTGTGCACGGTAAAAAGCCGCCATTTCACAGATAAGCATTGAGGCTACAACTGCGTCCTTGTCCCTTACATATCCTCCCGCAAGATAGCCGTAGCTTTCCTCAAAGCCGAAGATGTATCTGTCCTGCCTGCCTGCCTTTTCAAGGAAACCTATCTGTTCCCCTATAAACTTAAATCCCGTCAGCACTTCCACCAGCTCAACGCCGTACTTGGCGGCAATCTTGGAGGTTATATCGGTGGTGACAATAGTCTTTACCGCCAAAGGCGCTTCGGGCATTCTTCCCAGAGCCTTCCTCTCTCTCGCAACATATTCAAGGAGCATTGCGCCTACCTCGTTGCCGCTGAACAAAGCGTACTTGTCCCCGTCGGGAACGGCTATGCCGACTCTGTCGCTGTCAGGGTCGGTGGCAAGAAGAAGATCGGGCTTTTCCTTTTCACAAAGCTTTAAGCCAAGTTCAAGCGCTTCTCTTATTTCGGGATTGGGATAAGGACAGGTGGTGAAGTTTCCGTCAGGATTCTCCTGTTCGGGGACAACTACCACGTCTTTTATGCCTATTTCCTTTAAAATGCGGCGTACCGGCTTATTTCCCGCGCCGTTGAGAGGGGTGTAAACCACCTTAAGACCCGCGGCGGCGCAGATATCGGAGTGGAGAGACTGCTTTTTAACCTCCGCAATGTATGCGTCAATTATATCCTGTCCGATAAAGCTTATTAAACCGCTCTTTACGCTTTCGTCAAAATCGGCTGTCTTTACGCCTTTAAATATATCTGTCTTTCCTATATAGCTTAAAATTTCGTCGGCGGCCTCTATAGTGACCTGACAGCCGTCGTTTCCGTATACCTTATATCCGTTATATTTTGCGGGATTGTGGCTGGCGGTCACCATTACGCCCGCATCGCACTTAAGAGCGCGCACCGCCCAAGAGAGCATAGGCGTAGGCATAAGCTCGCTGTAAATATGTACCTTGATACCGTTTCCGGCAAACACTTCCGCGGCGGAACGGGCAAAATAATCGGATTTAATGCGGCTGTCACAGCTTATTGCAACGCTTTTACCGCCGTGATTCCTTATATAGTCGGCAAGTCCCTGAGTTGCCTTGTTCACGGTATAAACGTTCATTCTGTTGGTGCCCGCGCCGATAACGCCGCGAAGCCCGCCGGTACCGAATTCCAGCTCACGGTAAAAGCGGTCGGAGATCTCCTCCTCTTTTCCCCTTATACTTTCCAGCTCTGTTTTAAGATCGGGATCGGCCGATGCGTTTTCAAGCCAGAGATTATAAAGCTGATTGATGTCCATAGCAAAGTTCTCCTTTATTATATTTTAATATACGGCTTAACCGCAAAATAACTGCTGCTTTTAGTATAGCATATATTTTGCCAAATTGCAATAATCTTTTTTATTACCATGCGGTGAATTGTGTATATTTGTCAAGAAAATGCTGTACTTTCCGAAAAAATCATACCGAAAGGTTTTTACTTAAAATTAATCGAAAATTTAAGTAAATAATAACTAATAAAGACTCTTCTTTTTTGTAAGTATTTCCAACTTGACAAGCGGCGTTATATACTGCTATAATAAGCTTAAATTAACGGAACATATCCGCACCGATATGGTTGCTTTACAACTAAACTTTCCCCCTATGCTTGACGCGAATAAAAAATCTATGTGAAAAAACGGCCGCAATACTGTATATTGCTGCGATGTTTCCTTGACATTTTTTATTTTTGTCTGCGTCTTGCGGCAATGTTTAGTTGGTGAAGCAATAAGAAGAAAAAGCTGAAAGGAAATTATCAATATGAGCGTACAAATTATCAACGGTCAGTCGATTCCCAATATTCCGTGGCAGGAAAGACCAGCAGGAAGCAGCGACGTTATCTGGCGTTATGACGCTAACCCCATTATCCCCCGCGACCTTCTTCCCAGTTCAAACTCTATTTTCAACAGCGCGGTGGTGCCATATGAAGGAAAATTTGCGGGCGTTTTCCGTGTTGACGACAAGACGAGGAGCATGGACATTCACGCAGGATTTTCCGATGACGGTATTCATTGGAACATCAATCCAGAAAAAATCGAATGGATAAACGACGATCCCGAAACCGCCGAAGCCAATCCCTGGCAGTACGGCTACGATCCACGCTGTGTATGGATCGAGGACAGATTCTGGATCACATGGTGCAACTCTTACGGCTGGAAGCCTACCATCGGCGTGGGCTGGACCAAGGATTTCAAGGAGTTCCATCAGTGCGAGAACGCATTCCTTCCCTTTAACAGAAACGGCGTAATGTTCCCCCGCAAGATAAACGGAAAATATGTAATGTTCAGCCGCCCTTCCGACAGCGGACATACTCCTTTCGGCGATATGTATCTTTCACAGTCCCCCGATATGAAGTACTGGGGCGAGCACAGACACGTAATGGCGCCAGGCAGCGGCTGGGAATCCAAAAAGATCGGCGCAGGCCCTATTCCCATTGAGACAAGCGAAGGCTGGCTTTGCTTCTACCACGGCGTACTGGAGAGCTGCAACGGATTTGTTTACAGCTTCGGCGCCTGCCTTTTGGATATCGATAAGCCTTGGAAGGTTATTGCGAGATGCAAAGAGTATCTTATCAATCCTCGTGAAATGTATGAGTGCGTGGGCGACGTACAGAATGTCACATTCCCCTGCGCGGCGCTTTGCGATAAGGATACGGGAAGAATCGCGATTTATTACGGCTGCGCGGATACTTGCGTAGGAATGGCGTTTACTAAGGTAGACGAGGTTGTTGACTACGTTAAAAAGCATTCTTCGGTTTAATGCAAATAAACGGATGCAAAACATTTGTCGTACAAGTTGAAACATAAAATCCTCAAAATAAAAGGCGTATAACAAACAGCGGCCGTCCTGTCTCACGGGGCGTCCGCTGTTTTATAATTATTATTTAAGTGAACCTCAAAATTTGTGTTCTGTTTTTGCTAATAAAGTATTGCAATCGGCGGTAAAATTTGATAAAATAAAGCTTGAAAAACAAAAAAAGAAAGGGATCCGATATGGCTAAAATGAACTCGAATTTCCTTAATCTGAAGGAAAATTATCTTTTTAAAGAAATAAGCAAGCAGGTAAATCAATATACCGCCGCCCACCCCGGCCATAAGCTTATTAAAATGGGAATCGGGGACGTTACGCTCCCCCTTGCCCCCGCGGTAGTAAAGGCTATGGAGAAGGCAAGCGCGGAAATGGGAAAAAAAGAAACCTTCCGGGGATATGAGGACAGCGGTCAGGGATACGATTTTCTCAGGGAAGCCGTCAAAGGCTATTATAAAAAAAGAAACATAACTATCAGCACCGAGGAAATATTTATCAGCGACGGCGCAAAATCCGACAGCGGAAACATTAACGATATCTTTGATTCATCATGTACGGTCCTGGTTACCGATCCGGCTTATCCTGTTTATGTTGACTCAAACACAATGGGAGGGAAAAAAATAATATATGCGGACAGTACTCCTGAAAACGGATTTGCGGCAATGCCCCCAAGCTGCGGCGCGGATCTGATATATCTTTGCTCACCGAATAACCCCACAGGATCGGCTTATACCAAGGAACAGCTTAAGGAATGGGTTGACTATGCCCTTAAAAATAAGGCGGTAATTATTTATGACGCAGCTTACGAGGCGTTTATCACCGATGAAAAACTGCCGAGAAGCATATTTGAAATAGAAGGAGCGAAAAAATGCGCGCTGGAAATATGCTCCCTTTCAAAAACAGCCGGATTTACCGGAACAAGGTGCGGATATACCGTTATCCCCGAAGAGCTGATGTTTGAGGATAATGACGGAAGTGAATACAGCGTAAGAAAAATTTGGGCAAGAAGACAGGGAAGCAAGTTCAACGGAGTATCTTATCCCGTTCAGCGGGCGGCGGAAGCTGTTTTTTCCGACGAAGGGCAGCGAGAGTGCAGAGAAATAGTGGGATACTATCTAAACAATGCTAAAATTATGATGAAAACCTTCGACAAATTGGGGATCGAATATACGGGCGGAGTAAACAGCCCTTATATCTGGTTCAGATGTCCCTGCGGAATGGGCAGCTGGGAGTTTTTCCATAAGCTGCTGAATGAAGCTGAGGTTGTGGGGACTCCGGGCGAAGGCTTCGGAAAGAACGGGGAAGGCTGGTTCAGAATGACCGCCTTTGGGTCTATGGAAAAAACTGCGGAAGCCATGAAGCGGCTTGAAAAAATGTTAGGATAAAAATGCCGCGTTTAACTCTTAATGCCAATCGCACGGTTCAAAAAGGGTTTTGTATAAGGCATATGACGCCAAATGCGCAATACTTGCTCAAAAGGAAGGAACAGTAATAAAATGTCAAACATTCATAATCCGCAATCCGCCTTTACCCTGCACAACAATTATAAAATTCCTTGTTTAGGCTACGGCACATGGCGCGCCGACGAACAGACCGCCTTTGCCTCGGTGAAGATCGCTGTTGAAATGGGCTATCGTCACATTGACACAGCCGCAGGCTATAAAAACGAGGCGGGCGTAGGACAAGCGGTAAGAGAGTCGGGAGTCGGCCGCGAAAATGTTTTTATTACAAGCAAGGTCTTTAATGACAACAGGGGTTATAAAACCACTCTTAACGCTTTTGAAAAGACTCTTTCCGAGCTTAAAACCGATTACCTCGACTTGTACCTTATCCATTGGCCCGCATCCGCTCACCGCTTTGATAATTGGGAGCAAATCAACCTTGACACTTGGCGCGCAATGACCGAGCTGTACAAAGCTGGCAGAATAAAGGCGATAGGCGTATCCAATTTTAAGCCTCATCACCTTAGAGCGCTTATGGAAACCGAAGTTAAGCCGATGGTCAATCAGATCGAGTATCATCCGGGACAAACGCAGGAAGAAACTGTGAGCTTTTGCCGTGAAAACAATATTTTGGTGGAAGCGTGGGGGCCTTTGGGACAAGGCCGTATGCTGAGCAACCCGACGCTTGCTGAAACAGCCGCAAAATACGGCAAATCAACAGCACAGCTCTGCATAAAATGGTGTTTGCAAAACGGCGTTCTCCCTTTGCCAAAATCGGTTACGGAAAGCCGTATAAAAGAAAATTCGGAAGTGTTTGATTTTGAAATTTCAGCGGAGGATATGAAGCGTATAAACGAAATGCCTTATATAGGGGGTTCGGGAAACGATCCGGATACGGTGGATTTTTAGGATTATTATACAGGGTTTCGGCGCTGCTTCTTTTTGAAGCGGCGCCTTTTTGTTTGACAAATACGGTGTGGATTTTCTTAAGAGAGACTCTGTTATAATGTACTGCTCTAATACTATAATAACCCGCTAAATGACACAACGCATATTGGCAGTTCAAAATTGGATTGGCATAGGCAGCTGCGCTGCCCTCCTTGCCGAACAACAGCCGCTTTCGCCGTACGCCTTGTTTACATAATTTGCTCTTGCCGCTCTGTGTCATGTTATTCCCGTGGATTGCCATAGTATAATTTTTTCATATTTTTTTAAAACCCTCTTGACAAACTCTAAAAAATTTATTATAATACAACTGTACTAACACTGCTAATACAGTTGAAGGAGGAACTATAATAAAAAATGCTGCTAACCGTAAACATGAGAGACAAGCGCCCGATTTATAAGCAAATCGTAAGCGGGATAAAAGAGCAGGTTCTCTCAGGGGAATTGAAACCCGACGAACAGATACCTTCGGTAAGACAGCTTGCCACGGATATGAACATAAATCCCAACACCATTGCAAAAGCATACGCCGAACTGGAACGGCTGGACATATTGTACAGTGCGATGGGAAGAGGATATTTTGTAAATCCCGATCTGTCCAAAGCAAAAAACACCGAAGAGGAAGAGATAAACAACGAGTTGATTTTATTGGTTGAAAAAGCGAAAAAATGCGGCATTGAAAAACCGCGTTTAACCGGTATAGCTTTGCGGATAATAGACAATATTTACGGAATATGTCAAGATTCGGGAAAGGAATGGTCATAAATATGATAAGTATAGACAAGGTAACAAAACGTTACACCGACTCGAAAACATTGTCCCTTGACAATATAAGCCTTGAAATACCCAACGGCAGCATTGTGGGGCTTATAGGTATCAACGGGGCAGGGAAATCCACCCTTTTAAGAATCGCGGCAGGAGTTTATAAACAGGATTCCGGCGCGGTGCTGATAGACGGCGACCCCGTTTATGAAAATGAAATTGCTAAGTCAAAGATAGCCTTTATCAGCGACGAACAGTTTTACCGCCCCGCTTCCAACATGAAAAAAATGGCGCAAACCTACAACGCTTTAAGGGAAGGCTTTTCCATGAAAAAATTCTACGCTTTGGCGGAAGAATTCGGGCTGGACGTGCACCAGAGCCTTGCAAGCTTTTCCAAAGGAATGCGGCGGAAAAACGACGTTATAACCGCCCTTTCCTGTGAAACCGAGTACATTCTGTGCGACGAGACTTTCGACGGTCTCGACCCGATAACAAGGGAAAAAACCAAAAAAGTTTTTATAGAAAACGTTGCCGACAGCGGCGCCACTATTATGCTCGCTTCCCACAATCTTAAGGAGCTTGAAGATATCTGCGACAGAATAGTGCTTATAGATAAGGGAAAATTGGTGCTGAGCGCCGAGCTTGACGATCTTAAGGATTCGGTAAGCAAATATCAGCTCATGTTCGGAAACAACAGGTATTCGCTTGATATTCTGGATTTTCTGAACCCCGCGTCGGTGAGCCAAAGCGGTCAGATAATCAGCTTTATCGCGGCGGGAAACGAAGATTATATCCGCAAGAGCCTTGAAGCCGCCGCAAGGGACAGGGATAATGAAATCGCTTATTTTGAGTCGCTCCCCCTAAGCCTTGACGAAATATTTGCCTACAAGCTGAAAACCGCGGGAGCGTCGGACTTGTCAGAGTTAACGGAAACCCGCTCCGACAAATATTCGGAAAGTATTCCCATTGTCCCCGATAAAGTTTCGGAAGAAGCGGATACAAATGATATTAGCGATACAAACGATACAGCCAACGGAGGTGAGCGATAATGAATGCACTTATTCAAACGGGAAACCCGATCGGCGCAAAGGAAAGCGCTTGGGAATACATAAGAAAAACACTTAAAATAACAGGTTACGCTTTGTCCGTCAATAAGGTGTTTATCGTGCTGATGTTAGTGGTATGCTTTCTGACGGTAATTATATGCGACGGCAACGTGACCGGCGGCAGGGAAGAAGACAGTTATATTATAATATCGGCGGCTTTAGGCTTTTTTATGCCGCTGATAATGTTTCAGCATATGTTCAGGCGGGGTGAATACGATTTTTACGCCGCCATGCCAATAAAAAAGAGCCGTTATTTTTGGGGATTTACGATTGCCGC
>CANDLP010000096.1 GCA_947385505.1 uncultured Clostridia bacterium | reverse complement strand
GCTCTGGAAAACGGACTCAGGAGCGAGGGCGCAAGGCTCACGGCGGAGCTTTTGAAAAACAACGACCCAATGTCTGTAATAAACGATATTCTTATACCCGCACTGGACAAAACGGGCGCTGAATTTGAAAAAGGGAGGATATTCCTTCCTCAGCTTATTCTGATCGCCGGTGCAGCGCAAAGCTGTTTTGAGGTAATCAAGGAGCACTACGCCAAAACAGGGGAAAAATCGGTGTCCAAAGGAAAAATAATATTAGCCACCGTAAAAGGAGATATTCACGATATCGGTAAGAATATCGTAAAAGTGCTGCTGGAAAATTACGGATACGACGTTATAGATCTGGGAAAAGACGTTCCCGCTGAAGCGGTTCTGGAATGTGCCGTAAAAGAAAATGTCCGTCTGGTCGGCTTGTCGGCTCTGATGACAACAACATTGGCAAGTATGGAAGAGACGATTAAGCTTTTGCGAGAAAAAGATGTTGACTGTAAGATAATGGTGGGAGGGGCGGTGCTTACGCCGGAATACGCTGAAAAAATCGGAGCGGATTTTTACGCTAAGGACGCCAAAGAGTCCTGTGATATAGCTAAAAAGGTGTTCGATAATATCCGCGGCTCAGATTGTTAATAAACCGAATAATACTAATCCCATTTTGAACTGAAGTAATACCCGCAGTTCAAAATGGGATTGGTATTATTCATCTTCCGCCGAGTTTATAACTAAAATATCCCCTTCTGTAAACACAGTTCTTCCTCTGGGTATTATCACTTTATCTCCGCGCTTTATAAGCACTACCAAATTACTGTTGTCCGGGGGCAGCTGGGACAGCATAAGTCCGCAGTATTGACTTTCCTTCGTTACGTTGACTTCCGTAAAGTTTATCCGTGCGCTGTCATTTATTGCCGGGGCGCACAGTACTGCCGTATCTCCGGCTCTCAGCTGTGTAAAGCCCTTCGGCACTATCCTCTTGCTTTTTCTTATCACCATTGCCACAAGTGTTTCGGGAGGGAGACTGATGTCCTTTATTTGTTTTCCTTCCCATCGGTTGCCCTCGTTTATATTGATTTTTATAAACTGGACGGGCAGCTCTTCGGAGTAGTCGTTGAAAGTAGTCATAACGTTGTTTGTGTTATCTATCATATTAAGCTTGCGGGCAAAGGCGGGAATAAGCGAGCCCTGAAAGAGAAGGGAAAAGAGAACGGTGATAAATACGGTGTGGAACAGGTCGTATTCCTTAAAATCCGTAGCCGCCGTAGCCATTATGGCGAAAACTACCGAAGCTACGCCGCGCAGTCCCGCCCATGAGACAAGCAGCATCTGGTTCACTTTGCAGCGAAAAGGCGTAAGTATTCCGAAAACTGAAAACGGACGGGCTATAAAGGTCATAAACAATGCTATAAGTATTCCGGGCAGTACCACTTCCGGCAGCTTTGATGGAAATGACAGAAGTCCAAGCATAAAGAATACCAGCATTTGCAGCAGACCGGTCACTCCGTCAAAGAAGTGAACAAGATTTCTTTTTCCGGGAATAGGCCGGTTGCCCAAGAAAATACCAACAATATAGGCGCTCAGATAGCCGTTGCCGCCCAATACGGCGGGAGCGGCGTAAGCAAGCAAAGCGACAGCCACCATATACACCGAATCAAGTCCCGCGGCGCTGAACTTTACTTTTTTCAGCACCAGCCATGCCAGAACTGCGATCAAGGCTCCGAAGGCGGCGCCGATAAAAAGCTGCTTAAAAAGCATAAGCGCCATATCCGAGGCGGTTCCTTCGTTTTGCATAAAGGACAGGACGATCATTGTCATCATATATGCGAACGGGTCGTTGCTTCCGCTTTCAACTTCAAGAAGGGAGGCGGTATTATATTTAAGGTTAAGTTTTTTTCCGCGAAGTATAGAAAATACGGTAGCGGCGTCGGTCGAACCGAGACAGGCTCCTATAAGCATACCGTCCATAATGTCCATGCCTAAAACAAGGTGACAGAAAACGCCGGTGAGCAGGGCGGTAATTACTACTCCTAAGGAGGAAAGGAGGAGTGATTTAAGCGCGACGGGTTTGGCTTTATGCCAGTTTGTGCCGAAGCCGCCGTAGAACATAATGAAGATTAGGGCGACGGAGCAGCCTGTTTCGGCTAAATTATAATCCTCAAAAGGAATTTTGAAAATACCGTCAGAGCCGAACAACATTCCCACTCCAATAAAAACCAGGAGCATCGGAATTCCGAATCTTCCTGAGATACGGTTGGCGAATATGCAGATTAAAATTACGGCTGCGGTTATCAGAATTATCGTGTTCAATGATTCGGCCTCCTGCTTTATGTATATTGTATAATAAATATAACATATTTTACAGAGTATTGCAAGTTTACTCAGCGAAATAAATAATAATTCTATTTTCAAGCCGAATCAGCATATATACATTATTGCGGCGGCAATCCTGTTTGAAAAAGACCGTGTTTTCAATTAACACGGCCTTTATTTTGTCATTATTTCGATTTGTAGAATTCAACTTTATCTTTGCATTATAACATCATAATGCTCCATCCAATATTCAAGCTGTATCATATAAGCGAACATCTGCGGCGTTGCCATCAATTGTCCGTACCAATTCTTGCTGAACGCCCGTCCTTCGGTTTCTTCAAGCTCAAAAAGCTTTTTTCTTTCCATTATCTCAAACAGCCTGCAATCGGGCTTTTTAAGAAGCGCTCCGAATTTTTCAAGCATCAGTCTTGTATAGTCGGGATTATGTGTTTTAGGATAAGGCGATTTTTTCCGCCATGCCACGTCTTTTGGGAGCGCTTTTTCCGACGCTGAGCGCACAACGCCTTTTTCCCTTCCTCCCAAAAACTTAATTTCTGGAGGTATATTGTAGGCGTACTGCGCTATCCTGTGATCGCAGAATGGAACTCTCACCTCAAGTCCATGAGCCATGGAACAGCGATCCTTTCTTGTGAGCAGCGTCTGCATAAACCAGTAAAAATTCAGCATAAACATTTCCCGCATCTTAATTTGTTCGGGGGTATCGGTATCAAGGCGGGGGGCTTTTTGGGCGGTTTGCTTTGCAAGATTTTCCACATAGTCCGCCGGAGAGATATTGCGGCAAAGATCCCCGCGTATAAGCGAATAGCGTTCGGAATTTGCGCTTGCCCAAGGGAAACCGGGACGGTTCAGCATTTCCTTGTTACTAAACCACGGGTAGCCTCCAAAAATTTCATCGGCACACGCATCATAACAATTACAAGCGCTGTTTTAAATAAACAATATTTTATTTGAAAATAGTATTAGGCAGTTTAGGATATAAAATAAGAGTAAAATTATCGGCGGAACTTTCTCTAAACGCTCCGCTTTTTTCTTTTGTGTAAACTCCTTTGGCAATTATTGTCTTTAACATTTCGTTTTTTGCGGCAGCCGAATCAAGCGCGTCGTACACCTTTAAAAGCTGTTCGATATGAGGTATGAATTTTTCGGGACAAAGACTTTCGCCGTCCGGTTTTTGCCGGCTTTCCAAAGCCGCTTTATATTCATTTTCAGCGTCTTCCAGCCGCTTGGATACGGCAGCGTAACGGACGGAAAACTGTTCGGGAGTATAGACCTTTTGTTCCAACAGATCGTACATATTATCAAGCTGTTTTTTAAGCGTGTCTATCTTCTTTTTGATATGTTCCGTTGTTTTTTTGAGTATCTCACTGTCCGATTTCATGTAAACGCCCTGTTCATTGTTTTTCCACTTTATTTTGTATTCGCCGACCCAGTTGTTAAGGATAGCCAGTACTTTTTTTTCAACCAGCGGAAGGGGAGACGATACGTTGGCGCAATATCGGGAGTGGCAAACCAGGTAAGGCGGCTTATCGGGAGCGGATGAGCTTCTCATAGTCATCATATGACCGCATTTTGAGCATACAATAAGCCCTGCAAGGGGGGACTTTATTTCTTTTTTATATCCGAGCGGAGGCGAAGGGAGAGATTTAAGCGTTTTCTGTGCCTTGTCAAAAATATCCTGAGAAATAATGGCTTTGTGCATCCCTTCGGACAATATGCAGTTTTCGTCTGAGCATATCGGGCGGCTTTTGACCATTTTTCCGTCCACGGCGGTTTTTCTTATCTTTCGATAACCCCAGCGGATTTTACCCGTGTAAACGGGATTGCTTATTATATCACGAAGGGCTTCTTTTCCCCAGTATTCATGGCGGCAGGGCTTTACGCCAAGATCGTTAAGCTTTTTGGCAATACCTCCAAGACCGGGCTTTTTTCCGTTAAAGCCGTTAATGTACCAGTCAAAAATATTTTTTATTATTTCCGCCTGTTCCGGAACAATTTGCAGGGTATAGCCCTTGTCGTTTGGTATTTTAATTTTTTCGTAGCCGTATGGAGCAATGCTCGCTATGTACTTTCCCTCTTTTGCCGCTGCCGCTCTGCCTCGCTGGAGACGGCGGTTTATTGTTTTATATTCCCGCCGCGACATGAACAATCCGAATTCAAAATACTCTTCGTCAAATTCGTTGTTTGGATCGTAGGTTTTTGAGGGAGTTATTATTTTCGTACCGGACAGCTTAAAGGTCTGAGCGACAATGCCCTGGTCTATGGTATCGCCGCGCGCAAGCCTTTCCACCTCTATCACAAGCACGCCGTTATATAAGCCTTGCTCGGCGTCAGCCAAAAGCTGCTGCATTTGCGGGCGGGCGGCTATACTTTCGCCCGATACTATTTCTTCGTATATTTTTGTTATTTTCAGATTGTTTTTTTTCGCATAGTCAAGCAGTATCCGCTTGTGTCTCGCAAGGGTTTCACCTTCGCCGTGAGCTTCGGCTTCGGAGTCTTTTCGGGATTTTCGTAAATAGATGGCGTAGGCGGGCATGGCCGCTCCTTTCTTTAACTGTGTTATATAACGTTATATTCTCACATAATGCAAGCAAATGTACAAACTGCGTCGGCATAAAATATAAAAAGTATGTAATCCATTTTTAAATAGTGGGATTAGCGCTTTGGGAGCAATCCGTTGTCCTGCGGGTATTGCATCAGGTCAAAAAATGATTGGCATAAAGCGGAAAAGAGGAGGTATTATGGGAAAGAAAGTTGAACCGCCGACAATCGGCCGTATTGTGGAGGAATGGTATGACGGCGGCACCCGATGTATCATATGCGACGATTGCTGCCGAGATACTACCCCCGAAGAAGTTGCAAGCATACTTGACCATGCTGCACATATTGCCTATCACAATTTATATGAGCAGGAGATGAGACGCAGAAAAGCCGAAGCCGATGCAAAAGAAAAAATTTAACTTATTATTGAAACCGCCAAAATTGCCCTTGAAATTTTTCCCTTTATATAGTATAATCAATAGGTTAGGTGGAATTTTTATGTTATTTGATGAAGAAATGATGCTTAAAGCCTTGGAATTGGCTGAAAAGGCTTATTCTATCGGCGAATGTCCCGTGGGGGCAGTTGTTATAAACAAAGACGGAGAAGTGATCGGACAAGGCTATAACCGCCGCGAGACCGACAATTCTCCCACCGCTCACGCGGAAATCATCGCTATCGAAGAAGCCGCCCGGTCGCTGAAAAGCTGGCGGCTTACGGATTGTACCCTGTATGTCACGCTGGAGCCATGCCCTATGTGCGCGGGAGCAATTATAAATTCACGGCTGAAACGGGTCGTATACGGTGCTTTTGACGAAAAGGGGGGCGCCTGCGCTTCTTTGGTCAATCTTTTTGAACTGCCGTTTAATCACATTCCTTTTGTGAGAAGCCGTGTGCTTGAAAAGGAATGCGGTGAGATACTGACGGAATTTTTTCGGGAAAAGCGAAAATAAATTTATTTTTTTGGGAAAAGATAAAATTTGAAGAAAGGGGTATCAGATGAATATTTTATTTAAGAAAATAACAAACGCCAATGTGGCCGATATCTGCGCTCTGAAGGTTTTTGAGCACCAGAAAAGCTTTGTGGCGCCGAATGCCGTAAGCTTAGCGGAGGCCTTTGCTTCAAGAAACGATAATGTATTCGCCATGCCCTTCGGCATATATGACGAAGATACCTTGATAGGTTTTATTATGTTTGGATACGATACATTGGATGATCCGAACGAGCCTGAAATTTCAAAGGGAAATTATATTTTATGGCGGCTTATGATAGACAAGAGCTTTCAGGGTAAGGGTTATGCCGTAACGATACTGAAAAAAGCGGTGGAATATGCGGAAACCTTTCCCGCGGGAAAAGCGGATTACATATGGCTTTCATATGAAAAAGAAAACGCGCGGGCGCGGGATGTTTATTCCAAATTCGGCTTTACGGAAAACGGCGAAACGTGCGGAGACGAAATTGTTTCAATATACCGCTTAAAAAAGGAGTAACGCGTATGTGTACGGCAGCCGCCTATAAAACAAAGGATTTTTATTTCGGAAGAACCTTGGATAATGATTTTTCCTACGGAGAGGAGATAGTAATAACCCCTCGGAATTTCCCCCTCAGCTTTACGGAGACGGGAACGGCGGAATCCCATTATGCCATGATCGGTATGGCTCATGTGGAGGATAACTGCCCTCTTTACTATGAAGCGGTGAACGAAAAGGGACTTTGTATGGCCGGGCTTAACTTTGCAGGAAACGCGGTTTATTTTGACGCCGCCGAAGGAAAGAACAATATCGCTCATTTTGAGTTTATACAATGGCTGCTGTGCAGGTGCTCCGATCTTAAAGAAGCCAAGGCGCTGCTCCAAAAAATAAATATAACCGCCGCACGATTTTCGGACAAGCTTCCGCCGGCGCGGCTTCATTGGATAATAGCAGACAAAAGCGGGGCGCTGACTGTGGAATCCGTATCGGAGGGACTAAAGGTATACGATAATCCCGTGGGGGTGCTTACTAATAACCCTTCCTTTGACAAACAGCTTTTTAACCTTAATAATTATATGGGGCTTTCTTCAAAAGATCCCGCGAATACTTTTGCGAAAGGGCTTGAATTGGACAAATACTGCCGCGGTATGGGAGCAATGGGGCTTCCCGGAGATTTGTCCTCTCAGTCAAGATTTGTCCGAGCGGCGTTTGTGAAAATGAATTCCGTTTCTGGTGATGATGAAAAGGAAAGCGTAAGCCAGTTTTTCCATATACTGAATTCGGTGGATCAGCAGAGGGGCTGCTGCGTTACCGAAGAGGGCAAGTATGAAATCACAATTTATACCTGCTGCTGCAATGCGGACAAGGGTATTTATTACTATACGTCATATGATAATCATCAGATTACGGCGGTTGATATGCGCCGTGAGGAGTTGAACGGCAGTGAGATTATCAGATACAGTCCCGTTGCCGAAGAGCAAATCGCTCCTCAGAATTAGGCGAATTTATACTAAGGGCTATATGAAAAGTCGCAATTTGCACAATTTCTACTAACTGCGGACGCTTTCTGCGTGCGGCGCAGCTGCAGAACTGTTGCTCATACTTATTCGCGAAATCTTCGATTTCGCAGCTGCCGTATAGCGGCGGCATTGCAAATCACATGTGATTTGCAATGGAATAAAGTATATAATATTTGGAATATGAAAGGCGGTGATGTAAAAATTTGAACAGATATAAAAAGCTTGCGTCAAACACTGTGGTTTTGGCATTGGGTCAATTTGGCTCAAAACTGCTGGTAGTGCTTTTGATGCGCTTTTATCAGAATATGCTCGGCGAGGAGGGCTATGGCGAGATCGGTACAATTATCGATACCGCCACCCTTTTAATGGCTTTTGCCACGCTTTCCATAGGTGAATCCATAATACGCTTCGGCCTTGACAGAGCGTATAACAATTCTCAGGTTTTTTCAATAGGATTAAAAGTCACATTATTAGGCGCCGCCATTGGCTTCCTTATAGTCCCCATTCTTGACTTTACGTCGGGACTTATGCCTGACAATAAGGTGCTTGCATTGCTTAACCGTTATTCATGGATCACGGCGGTGTATGTGTTCACG
>CANDLP010000095.1 GCA_947385505.1 uncultured Clostridia bacterium | reverse complement strand
CCATGTCGCTTTATACTTGGCTTTTCTTGCCGTATTGCATTCCGGACAGATATTCAAATCGTTGTTGTCATTTCCGGGAAAATCGTATTTGCAGCCGGGACATTTGTCATAATAAACAGGAGTGGTATCTATATCTCTGGCATAGTTGGCAGCTTTTACTTCCGGATCGGTTTCGTACATTCTGTGGCACAATATCCACGAAACGCCGCCTTGTATATTGGGAGCGCCGGCAGGAACCAAATATCCGAAGGAGGTTCCGCACTGATAGTACTTATCCGCTTGAGGATCTCTGGGGAAAGGAAGCTCCACCATATGGTTATCTTCCATAATACCCATATTAAAGAAGGTTTCCTGTGCGCCTGTGTAACCCCACATGCCCATGGCAAGGAACAAAAGATTTCCGTCAACAAACGCTTCACCGGGATTCACGTAACCGTCACCGATAAGATTGTTTTTCTTCATTTCGGACAAAAACGTCATGGTACGTTCAACATCGGGGTGCCTGAAGTTATTGATAATATCATTGTCCGTTATATCAAGGAACTTTACGCCTGCGGTGTTTGCAAACATCATACTTGTCCAGCCGCCGCCGGTAAATCCGATATGATTTTCGTCCATATTGGCCCATTTACTTATCAGCTCTTTAAAAGTATCCCATGTCCAGTTGTTGTTTTTATACAGCTCCACGGGATCGGCAAGACCTGCGCTTTCAATATTGGCCTGATTATAAATAATAACAAAGTTGGGTTCAACACAGTGGGGATAATAATAGTGCTTTCCGCCAAAGCTGTAATTATTTATAACTTCCTTCATATCCACCCACAGATCCGAGTCTATGTCGATCCAATCATCAAGAGGTGTGTACATATTCTTTGCCATTAAATTGGGATAGGTGATCCAGTCAAATCTTACAATGTCGGGAGAGTTGCCGGTAGATACAAGCGTTCCTATTTTGTCGTAATAAGCGTCGCCCGCGGGTGTAAGCTCCGTCTCAAGGGTACCTCCGAACTTCTGCGCCAACATTTCATGCATCTCGGCTGAATCCAAATCGTGATAACATAGTGCCTTTACGTGTCCGGCGGTTTTGCTGGGATCAAACTTAGGTCCGGCTCCCACAATGTTGGATTCGTCGATTTCGTCAACCCCTTCGGCCATTCCGCTGTAATCCACTTCATTGTCAAGATTTTCGGTGGTAGTTACAGAAGTTTGAGCGGATCCGGGGTTGTTGTCATCGCTTGAACAAGCGCTAAGCAGCGTCATGGAAAGACACATCAAGATTGAAATTACTTTGTTCATGGTTTTCATATCAAAGTTCTCCTTTTAATTTTATTTTTGGTGTAATATTATGGGCATATGAAAAGTTGTAATTTGCACAATTTCTACTAACTGCGGGCACTTTCTGCGTTAAAAATGCTCGAAATACTTTAGTATTCCTGTGTTTTTCCTTAATATCGTCACGCATTTAGCGAAATTGTACTATAGCAATCCAAAAAAAGAATAAATAGCGGCGAAGCCGCACCTGTCTTTTTCGCTTCCTTTTTGGACACCAAAAAGGAAGTGGGGTCCGGGGCAAAGCCCCGAATACCAAAACGTAATAATTTAATAATAGGCTTTTTATAATTAAATGTTTATTTTTTAATTGGATTGCTATAAAATCAAAACATGACTTGAATTATTTGATAATCTTGTCATCAACTCTGAAAAAGTCTACATCAACATAACCGCCGGACTGCTCAGTCGCATAGTTAAATATCGCATAACGATATCCCATAAAGTGCAGACCATAATAGTTCATTTGCAGTGTGTCGCCGATTTTTATCCAGGCTTCGCCGTCAAGGCTGTAATAGAAATAAGCTTTGTCGGCAGCGTTGTTGAAATCGCAGTCGATTCTCAGGAATACTTCGTTTTTCTCAAGGGGTACGCGTTCTATCTCAAATTCCTTTTCAACCTCGTCGTTATCGTCATACCTGACCATTACAATATGCTTTTTGCCGTCTTCCAACTTTACGCCCACATAGCCGTATCGTTCGGCAAAAGCGGAAAAACCTGACACATCGCCTTCCTTCATATTTGCAAGATCAAGCTTAATGTACGCGCTGCACTGGGGTCCGAAGGTACGCTGGGTAAGCGTATTTCTCGCTTCGGTAACGGAGCTGCAAACATCCCCTGTTTTGAGTCTCAGGTAACCTTCGCGTTCGGTAAGCGACCAAAGGCGGTTATCGGGATTATGGTTCCACTGCCATTCCATTGCCAGATTGGAACCGTTATAATCATTTTCACCTGCTTCTTCAAGACTGGGGGCAAAGCTGTGATACGGCCTGACGATCTGGGAATTGATAAATTCGTCGCTTGTGACAATTCCTTTTATTTCCTTTCCTTCAATGGGAATCTTGGCGGTTTTGGGCGCCTTTCCGTCAACACCAACCACCGGCCAGCCGTCTTCCCATGTCATAGTCATTAAGACCGGGACTCTGCCCACAGCTCCGTGATCCTGGAACAAAAGACAATACCAGTTTCCTTCCGCGTCGTCAATAATCCCGCCCTGAGCAACACCGTCATTTCTGAAATCGAGGTTGTCATCGAGAATTATTTTCATTTCCCATTCGCCGTCGAGAGTCTTGCTTCTGTAACAAAGCTGAGTTCTTCTGCCGTTTGGCGGCCATGTTATAATAAATATATAGTAGTAGCCGTTGATTTTATAAGCATGAGCGCCTTCGGCAAGACAGCCTTTGACAAGCCCGGCGTCTTTAATAAGCTTTTTTTTGCTTCCGGGCTTTACGGCGCTTAAGTCCTCTTCAAGCTCGGCGCACCATATCTGTCCTCCGCCGTAGATTATATACACTTTTCCGTCGTCGTCAAACAGTAAGCTCATATCGTGGAAGGAGTCGTCAAACTCAATTCTGTCCCATTTTCCGTTCTCTATGTCTTTGGTATAATAGATATATGTTCTACCTGTGGCATAAGAAAGGAAGCCCACATAGAAAATGCCGTTATTATAGCGGATGGTCGCCGCCCACTGACCTTTGCCGTAATTATGCTGACCGTTTCGGAGCGTCAGGTTGTCGGCGTCCCCTAATGTGTTATAAACATAATTTACAATTTCCCAGTTTACAAGATCATACGATCTCATTATGGGGCAGCCGGGGGACAGGTGCATGGTTGTGGATACCATGTAATACGCGTCGTCGACGCGAATGAAGTCAATATCGGGAACGTCGGCAAAAATAACGGGATTTGTGTAGTTTCCTTTGCCGTCGTCGGTTGAAGCTATTGTGGATTTTATAATATTTGAGTCAATCATTTCATTTCCTTCCTTTTGTAATTTGGAAAGATACTGTTCCGGAATCGGAGAAATAATGTCCGATGATTTACTGCATGATGTCAGTGCCGAAACAGTCATCAGAAGCGCTGTAAATAAGCAGATAATTTTTTTCATTTTTGTGACCACACCTTTCAATTTGAGGAGGTGTTTGAAATAACCCGCTTTTTTCAAGTTCTTTCAAACTTCCTCTCCGCTTTCAGTCGCCTTTTTGACTGTCAGCAGGACGCAGCTTGTCATCGCCTTTTGCAAATCTCCACGATTTAAGCTCTATTCCCTCGCCAGAAAATACAAAATAAATATTATGATTTCTTCCTTCAAATTTTGCAAAATCATTAGAGCGAATCTTTGTATAATCGGAGCAGTCAAATTCTATAAAAGCCGCAGGCGCTGAGGAATTGTCGTCCAGCCTTACCTCAATCCTTCCTTTGCCCTTTACTTCAGCGATAAACTCGGAAGCGCCGTATCCGAAATCCGCTCCTTTTACATATATCCATGCGCCATTGGCGGTGCTTTTTGCGGCGGGATTCGGCACTTTTTCATATCCGATATCAGCTGATGTGAACATTAACGCGCCGCTGTTATAGAGATAAGGGTTAATCGGTTTTATTTGTGAAACGCCTTCTTTGCTGGCTGCGGTAATGGGAATTTCTCCTGTTTTGGGATCCATCGGAAGGTAATCCACCATAATGCTGCGGAATCCGGCTTTACCTTTCATCAGCTCCTCTAAAAGAAGCGTGTGGTGAATAATATAGCTGACGCCTTTGTACTCGCAGAAGTGCGTGTGATTATTAGCCCAGCGAAGTCCCGATACGCCGTCGGCGTTTTCTCCTGCGTTGTAGAAATATGCTCCTCTGTACTCCCAGCTGTCCGATTCAAGGGGAGTTTTGGTGGTGAGATATGCCATACTGCACGTGGGGGGAGTAGGTATTCCCTCATAATCCCAGTCTTCGCCGCGTTTATGCCAGTCATTGCAGAAGGTGTAATAATATGTACCGTCAATATAATTCAGCTCGCTTGCCTCGAAAAAGTACGGGGAGTCAATTGTAACAAATTCACTGTCGAAGGAAAGCATATCTTTTCCCAATTTTACAATTTTCGGCACATTGGTGTGAACATTGTTGTTGTCCGTATTGGTTCCTCCGCCGAAGGAAAGCCAGCCTACGCCGTTTTCGTCAATACATACGCCCGGATCAAAGGGGTTGGGACAGTTTTCAAGCCCAGGCATATTAGCATAAACCAATGGTCCGCCAAGGGGATCCGTCCATGGACCCACAGGGTCGGTGGAAGTAATTACACCTACGCCCGCGCCGCTGTTTGAAAAATACAGATAAAAATGCGTAAGCCCGTCCTCCTCAACCCGTGAAACTATTGAGGGCGCCCACGAATTATATATCCACGGGGCAATTTCTCCAACATCTATTCTTCCGTGATATATCCAGTTCACCATATCATCGGTGGAGAAAACAACAAGGGATTTAATGCGGGAATAGTTGTTTTCGGCGCTTTCCTCCGACTGCTGATGATCATTGGTGCCGTAAACGTACAGTCTTCCGTCATATTCAACCGCCGTAGGATCTGCACAAAATATGTTGGGTGAAACAGGGTTGGCGTTAAGTTCGGTCTTATACGAATTTTGGCTGATGTTTTCAATTATATTGCCGTTGTTTAAACTTTCCATAATACCCTCCTCGGTTATGTATTCAATAATTTTGTCATTTTCAAAAAAGTCAATCTCATCGTTTCTCCATTCGCCTTTTGAACAGCCTGAAGCTGTTAGCAAGACGGCTGTACATAAAAAAGCCGTAAACCTTATTTTCTTTCCCATTTGCCGGTTCCTCCTTTTGATTGGTTTTTTTATGCCAAAACTATCTGTTGACTTTATTATACAAATTATATCTTGCAAAGTCAACCGCCGATCTTCGTTTTGTGTACCTTTTAATCATAATATGCACTTTTGTGTTTGACATTTTAATAAAAAAAGGTTATAATAATCATATAATATTGTACAGATATACGAAAGGGTATCAACGATATGTCAAAAAAAAAGATTGCGGTCATCACCGCAAGAGCAGATGATCATACCCAGATGGACATAATCTGCGGAATAGCCGAAGCTGCGTTTTTCGCAGATACGAATGTGGTAGTATTCACCAATATTCACAACCATTGGATAAAAGATGAGTTTCTCAACTTTGAAAATATCATATATGATTTTTTTGATCCGAAAGAGTTTGACGGTGTTATAGTTACTGCGGAAGCTTTTATGGATCTCTCTATGTTTTCATCACTGTATGAAAGGGTGAGGGAAGCTGAAATTCCCGCGGTGGTAACCAACGGCGAGATCGACGGGTTCAAAAGTATATATTGCAATGACGAACGTAACATGGAAGAGCTTTGCGAACATCTTATAACCGTTCACAATATTACAGATATAGATATTTTGACAGGACCAAAGGAACAAACGGCTTCTCACCGCAGGGTATCGGGCTGTAAAAAAGCTTTTGAAAAGCATGGGATACCTTTTAACGAAAATAAAGTTTATTTTGGAACATTTTGGTACGATTCGGGTGAAACGCTGGCAAAGCGTTATCTGAGCGGCGAACTGCCAATGCCTCAGGCGGTAATGTGTACAAACGACTGTATGGCTTACGAGCTGTGCGAAATTCTGTCGGCGGCGGGGATAGCTATTCCGGATGATATTACCGTCACAGGATACGACTTCATAGGAGACAGAATATACCATTATCCTGTTTTGACAACTTATCGAAGCGGCAAACGAAGTCTGGGAGTAGAGGCCGTAAATTATCTTCTTTCGTCAGACTATCAAATTGAAGACAAAGACAGGTTCGTATTCGGCAGCACCTGCGCCTGCGGAACAAATCCGGCGCAGATATCAAACGAATTGCGCCTTGAGCGCATAGGTCATCCCAATACCTTTTTAAGCAGTGTCGCACAGCTTTGCTCCGTTCAGTTTACGGGGGATCTTACCATGTGCCGAACGCTTTCGGAATGCACAAAAGTGTTGGGAGAATTTTTCTATATGCTTCACGGAGCCGAAAAGCTCTTCCTTTGTCTTGACAAGGAATGGAGCAGCGCAGAATATTCCGGAGAATATTTTCTGTGCTGTCCCATAGACGATACGGAAATTCCACCTATGCCCATTACAGTAACTAAAGAAAACCTTTTGTCCGCAGCCGTCGGAAAGTGTGATAAACCCAAAATATTTTATTTCTGTCCTCTGTGTTTTCAGGCAAGGCTTTTCGGCTGTACCGTTTTGGAGTATGAACAGCCGGAGGGATATGATTTCAGCTTCCGGGAATGGAATAAATCGGTTACCAATGCTCTGGAATTTTTACGTATGAAAAATGACATCCATTATCTTTCACAATGCCGCCGCACAGCATCACTTTACGACGCACTGACCGGTTTTTGCAATATAAAGGAATTATACCGCTCGGCAACGGAAACGGCAAGCGAAAAGAGCGGACTACTTGCCGTAAAAATGAGCTTTTTCTCCGACAAAGAATATATTTACGGCGACAACTATCGAAGCGACATTATTGCCGCGGCGGCACGGGCGGTCAAACGGGCATGCACAAATAACGAAGTATGCTGCCGTTCGGACAATGATGTCTTTATTATACTGTGCAATGAAAACAGTGACAGAGTTTTTGAGAAAATAAAAGTAATACTTCATCATGATTTATGCGGAAAATATGATGAAAACCGAGTAATTCTTTCCTTTTCGGAACACATCGGAAGCTGCTCACAAAAGGAAACGAACGCCCTTTGTCGTTTGGTTGAAAAAAACGCTTCCGAGAATTCGGAACTGATTTTGCAAAGAGAATTGCTCCCGCATTATAAAAATATGCTTGAGCTTCGCAGCAGTATTGTTTCCTCCCCCCGGAGCGCTCCGGATACAGCTGCTGCAAGCCGTAAACTGTGCGTAAGCGAGGGATATTTCCGATCGATGTATAAAAAATGCTTTGGTATCAGCTACGTTCAGGACTGCATAAACGAAAAAATCATGCTTGCAAAATATTTGCTTTGCACAACCGTTATGAGCATTTATATGGTGTCGTTACAATGCGGTTATGACAATGAAAAATATTTTACGCGTCAGTTCGGACAAAATACGGGATGTTCACCGATACAGTATCGAAAACGTTTTTATCAGAATGCAGATGATATATGAACAAATAGCAAACGACAAAAATATTTGGCGTTTGCTATTTGCCGGTCCGCTTGGAGTGAGCGGGGAGAACGGATATGCGAGGCAATTTAATACTAATCCCTTTTTGAACTGTGGGTATTACGTCAGTTCAAAATGGGATTGGTATAAGTAGGTTTTATAGTCAAGGTCAAAATATTTTTTCCCTTGACTATAATATATTCGTCACACAGAATAGTAAGGAAATTTATCAAATCCAAGGGAATTCTTACGACAGATGATTCTATCCGCAAAGTAATTTATATGAGCGCATCAGAGATTACAGAGAAATGGGCTATTGCTAATAACCATTTCAACACAGAATAAAATCAAAATCGAAATGGTTAACAGTATATGATTGTACGTGATTGGGGTTTGGCTCCCCTGTTTACTATCTTTTTAGTGTAGATTTATAGCATAGTTTTAGTTACTCTGTTCCGAACCCTGAGGTTTATCCGTTTGGAGATTACCGGTGAAGAAAAACAGCAGCAAAATTACCGCCGTTATTCACCGAGATCGGAAGAGCACACGTCTGAACTCCAGTCACGGAGCGTCATCT
>CANDLP010000094.1 GCA_947385505.1 uncultured Clostridia bacterium | reverse complement strand
TTTGGGAATGCCTTATCAATCAATCTCTCGTGTGGTTGATTAGAGGTTCTGTTTACTTTATTTACAAGTCTTTTTTGTTGATTTCCAACCATTCTATACAGCAGACAACTGTAATAAGGTGTACGGCGTGCGCACTCCCAAAATTCTACAGCATAAAGATTTTCCGGAAAATCCCATGGCTTTTCAGGAGCGGCATAGTGAATTATTTTTAAATTTTCCGCCGCTTTGTCATGAAGTATCTTTAAATCATCAGGCGCACCTTTATCTGCATAGCTGACCACATTTATTGAATCTACAAGATAATTCCAAGACATATCCAGATGCAGAATATTACCCTTGAAAATATAATTGAAGGTATCCTGTTCGAGAATATCAAAATCTTTTTTCGAAATAGTAGAAAGTATATCAGGAAGCGGATAATCCCGGCGAATTTTATCAAGGTTAAAAATAAGACAGCCGGCATTTATATAATCCCTGACATTATCAAGATCAATTTTTTCTTTAAGATAGGTTTTGAATTTTCCATTGATATAAGAACCATAGTAACTGTAAAACACAAACAAATCCTGTACACCCGCAATATAATATTTTGATATATCTGTTTCAAACAACTCTCCGATATCTTTTCGTACAATCATATCAGAGTCAAGGTCAATTACCTTATGATATTTTGGCATAACATCTGCCAAAAAAACTCTTGTCCATGTTTCTGAACCGAAACGTCTGTTGCCCTTAAGGTTGTATTGATTTCGGTATTCTGATATATTAAATACTCTTATACTAATATTTTTTTTAACATCCGCCAACGAAGAAATAATATTAGCGTTGTTTTCATCTATATCAAGCGAGGTTACGATTATATCATAATTGAATCTGGCAGTAGAGCTATCTATAATTGATTGAATTGTTACCGCAGCGTATGGACAGAATAATCTGCTGGTTTGAAACACTACAGTGACCGCATTTTCATCAAAAACAGGCTCAATTGTAAATCTCTCTTCATTATTTTCATAAATCATTTTTAAATTCCTTCCAACTTATCATGTAATATTCCCGTTAATGTGTTGGTATATCTCCACGCCAATATCTCATAAAAAGGAGTTTTCATAGCATAATCCCAATATATATGCGCCAATTCCATAGTCATATCATTCCACGGCTTTATATGACCTGCATAATGTATTATTTTGTAGTTTTGCTTTGCATTTATTATATTATTGTAAAATGTGGGGTTTCCCTCCTTACTAAGCCATGGAAGAGCTTTATATGTATCTGGAGTATAATTCCATGCAAAATCCAAAAACACCGTTTTACCCTCGCATATTACATTTAAGAGATCCTGATCTATAAAACGATACTCCTTTTCTTGAGCTTGTCCTATTAAGTATTCAAGAGTAAAATCTTCGCGAAACTTTTTGATGTTCAACACAGTTACCCCCGATTGGAAATAATTATGAGGGCTATTCATTTCTAAAAAATTATCAATATAATTCTTAAATATCTCACCTCTTGCATAACTTCCCGGAACATTAAGATCTTTTGCAGCTGCGATGTAATTATCCTCCAAGCTTATATTAAAAAGTTCTGCAATATCATCATTAACACATATATCACAATCAAGATCAACAATTTTATCATATTCGGACATAATGTAAGGGAGCATAATACGAGTCCAATTTTCCGTACCAAAACGATCACGAGTATAAAACTTCATTTTTTCATGATATTTTAAAACATTATGAACACGTATACTAATGTTCTCATACCGATCCGTCATCCGATAAAGAATCCGGATATTTTGCTCCGTCATATCAAGTGTCATGACATTAATGTCATAATTATATATAGGGGATGTATTCTCTATTAAAGAACCTATTGTAATCCCGGTAAACGGAGTATAATAATTGCTGGATTGTAAAACAACAGCAACGTTTCTTTTCGTAAACGCTGGACTTATTATCATATCTTCCATATGAAACTTTTTCCTCCAATATTTTGACACTATATCATTAAATTTGATTCGGAAATAACCTTTTTAAACAAATTCTCTTCTCCAATAAATAATATTTCAACCGGCATATTTTTATCTAAAATTATTGCTTCAGGAAAAGCGTCAAAATAATTTATCTCATCACGCGGGTGAGGTTTTATATATATTAATTCGTCATTGTCCAAATTATTGTGTATAATATTTCTATAATAATCCAACTGTTCTCGCTCCGTTTGCATAGTTTTATCTACTGTATAAGGTCTTGTTAAAATTAACACCGCATTATCCAAACCCGAAAGCGTTATTTCTTTTAAAAATATATTGCGTAATATAGCTATTTGTTCACTGGAAAGCAAATTAAACATTGTCTTTCTCGGAATTTCCACTATCTTATCTTTGGCAAAGAGAACAATCTCAAGCTCTTTTTTATCATTTACCTCAACTTCGACAGTATGTTTATCGCAGCCGCAATAAACATATCCTATTCTGAAAAAACTTTTTATGGCATACTTTATACGGCTGCCGTTCAACATAAACGCAAAATTGCTTTTTGATATATTTTTAAAGCTGTCCAAAGCGTCCTCTATCAATCTATAATCTATTTTCTTATCTTTTAGATAATGTGCAAACCATGTATTATCATGAAAAATGTTAATTTCAGAGTATATACTGAGATCAACCTTAAACTGCCTTTCAATAGTTTCAGCGTTTTTTTTATGATAAAAAAATATATAGTCAAGCTTGTTCGGTGAGTTATATTCCTTTATTTTGTCAATATAATATGTTTTATCAAAAATTCCGCTTTTTTTGATTTTTTCAGACAGTGTTTTACCGTCAGGAATATAGCTTGTACAAATTATATCCGATTTATCGGAACTTAATAATTGCTTTACGCAAGAAATCAGAGCATGATAATATGTGCTTACCACATACAATTTTTTCATTCTAATACGCTTCTTTCAAAAACTCCAGCGGACTTTCCGCAGCGCCGATATCCGGATAATAAACCGAAACATCATCGCTTCCCATGATTTCTTTAAGCGTTTTAAGCCCCATATTATTTTCCGCACACCTCGCCCCGAACGTATCCCTCACCGCCGCAAAATCAATTTCAAAAATCCCGCATTTCCCAGCGATCTTCTTCACTTTATTTTCAACAGTTTCAGCATCATATGCCCTGTTCGGAAATCCGTTTATCAAATAACAATCCTCAGAAATTTTATCATAAATCGGCTTCAAAAAATTCACCAGAAACCCCGGCAAAAAGATAACTCTTTCAGAAGATTTCACACTTTTTTCTAAATCAAAATCGGAATCAGTTCCGAAATATCTATCCGTTTTTTCGGACAAATACATTGGTAAATTCGCTGTCCCCGAAATCCTCAGCGTTCTTCTGTCAAGATCAATATCCCTCCGCTTTAAAGCGCACAATTCCTCCGCCCGTATTCCGGTGTTTAAAGCAAGATAAATCCCTGAGCACATCGCGGAATTATCATTTTTCAAATATTTAACAAGTTTGTCCGTTTCATCATCCGCTAAAATCCTCAGCATAACACCGCGACTTTTAACAGCACACAAATTTCCCTGTGAAACACGAATTTTCAGCCCCGCTTTCCGCGCAAAATCCAATGTCAGCCACATAACCCGCATAATAACAGCGCGGGTTTTCAGCGGCATATCATACGTCTTTTCAATTACTAAATCGGCGTGATCCCGCATAATTCTACGGCAGTCCGTGTTTCCCAGAACAGGGAAAATGTATTTATCGCAAATTTGGAAATACTTGTTTTTTGTTGCATCAGTCAGACCGTTTTCGCTGCTGCTAAGCCATTTCAACGCAAAGCTTCTGAATGAGTTTTCATTGTTCACAGCAAAAGACGGCGTATGCATAATCCTCAAATCCTCGTCAATCAACTCCGCCATTTCACTTCGTATATTTTCAAAATTTGCTGTGTAAAAATCCTTAAACGCCCTCATAGAAAGCTTTTTGCTGTCAATTCCCGTGTTTTTGCAGACTTCTCTTATTGCACCTGTCATATTGCCCCGATCCGGAAAATTTCCCAGCTTAGTGAGAAAAATCGGCCCCCTATACACGCCCTTATGCGAACAAAATTTTTTCAAATCGGCGCAAAGATTTTTTGGCAGATATACATTTCGGTTTTTCCGCACTCCGTAAGGCAAAATCAGCAGACCCGCCTCAATTGCCTCCACCGTAAGATATTTCAGTTCACTGTATTTAAGTCCCGCACTGCAAATTGTCTCCACAATAACATACAACCGATCGTCCTGACAACTTTTCAGAGCGCTCAAAACCCGAAGGTATTCATCCATAGTAAGCTGCTCATCAGGAGTTTTCGCCCTGTGCGCGGATAAGTCTTTGTTGTTTATTCTAAGCTCGCTTCCTGCAAATTCCAAGTACTTGTTAAGCCCGAAAAGCATGGTTTTAACAGTCGCGGCGCTGTATTCCTTAAGCTTCGCGGCCTTGTATTTTTCCAAATTTGTTTGTGTAATTTCACGGTTTCCAAGAAACTCGGAAAACATTTTCACATCGTGTTCATATCGCTTTTGTGTGTGAGGTGCAACTCCGTTGGAGGCTAACTGTCCGACAAATTCTTTTATTGAATTTTCATTTACAATTATCTTTGTTCGCTTCACTTGGATCACCCTTTCGCACATTTTCTCATTTCTTGAAATTATAAGGTATAGCTTAATAAGAGACTTTATTGACCTATAAAATTATAGCATATGTAAAAATGATTGTCAATAGGTTTCAGGGAGCAAATTAGTTGGTATTTTATTACAACAAAATGCTTGTTATTTTAGCAAACTGTGTTAAATATTTACATATATTACAAAAACACCTTATAATTTCAATGGAAATATATGCAAATTGCCAAAAAAACGCTTTTGTTAAGCGTATTTGACCAAATTCAATTTTTCAAGCTGCCGTCGGTGCGCTCCGCCGCTTTCCATAGTGTAAATTCTGGTGGTATCCACACTGGAATGTCCTAAAATATCTGCGAGTCTTACAATATCTTTGGTGGTCGAATAAAATGTACGTGCAAAAAAGTGACGGAAATTATGGGGAAAAATTTTCTGCTTGTTCACTTTTGCGAGCTCAGAGAGTTTTTTCATTTCTTTTCGTATATTTGAGGAGTCTACGGGCTTTCCCGAAGATGTTACAAATACCGCTCCCGAGCGGATTTTTTTAATTTTTATGTATTCTTTAAGCACCTTGCAGAGCTTTTTTGTAAGCAGGACAACTCGGCGCTTGCCTTTACAGTTTATATCGGCGCGCTTTTCGGAAACGGCTTCCACAGTGATATATTTCAGTTCGGAAATACGTATTCCCGTGGAGGCTATGGTTTCTATTATCAGCATAAGCCGTTGATTTCCGCCGAATTGGGCGGCATTTACTAAGCGGTTGTATTCGTCACGGTGTAGTTCTTTTTCTTCTGAAAGAAACAATGTTCGTTGGATTTTCAGGGGCTTTACTTTGTATCTTGGAAGATTTAGGAAATCCATGAATTTGTTTACGGCGGCAAGCATTGAGTTTACGCTGGCGGGCTTGTATTTTTCGGTTAACTCGGATTTGTATTCTACTGTGAGGGTTTTGGAAAGTTCTTTGCCTTCGGCGAATATGTAGAATTTTTCTGCGTCGCGGACATATTTTTTGATTGTTATCTCGGTTTTTTCTTCTTCTTTTAGGAATATGGCGAATTCGGAGATTTTTTCTTCTGTCAGTATCATGGTAAGTGCCTCCAAGAAATTATAATAAAATAAGAACTTGTCGAGATTTGACAAGTCCTTAAATTATAGCAGATTTTTTAGGGTTTGGCGAGAAATTTATTTGAAAGATCAGATATCTTATACTATTTTATGAATATTTGGATAAAAATTGTTGTGATTTCGACCACAAGTTTATTACTGCGATCTTTCATCTGTAAGATAATGCCGTTATAATGCGGATTTTATTTAGTATTCTTAATTCTATTACATACATCTCTCCCACGTAGAAACGCTTTGCGGCGTTATCCCTAAGTACTCGGCAACATCCTCCTGAGTCAAGTCTTTCATGATACGGTACTTTTTTAAATTTTCAGATAAATACATCATTGCGATCCTCCTTGTCGCGGCTTCACGGCACCGCTGAAAATAATATCATAATCCGTCGGTACCCTCCTGCCTTGTTTGTTTTTACATGCTTATTTTAACACAAGACGATCACATATACAATGACGTATTGGTTGTCAAAAACTCAACCTTTATTATTGAGGAAAACTATCCAAAGCGGTCAGCAGCGCTTTATTTTCAGATTCGTTTCCCGCTGTTATACTTAAATGAATTCCAATTAATATTTGGTTGAGAACATTAGGTAATTATAATTAATAATTATCGCTTTTTAGCAGCTGTTGAAGCAATTCATTATTGCCCATTAATAACTACAGGTTTCCCGAATCTCTCAGCCATTTCTATTACACCAGATGTATTTACAGTTTTTTCTTTAACTAAAACCATTGTTGGCGTCCTAAATAACGCAGCGAATCTATAATCTTGACGAACTTCAATTTCAGTAATATTTATATGATTTATCAGCCCTGTTGCATAAGCAGCTAATATTTTTCCATTTCGGCATACATATCTGGAAATAAACGACTTACCGAATAAACAACGCTTTGGGGATAGTTATTCTCTAATTTATAAAATCATCTTTAAAGTCAAAACATAGTACAGGAGTCAAAAAATATTTATCCAAATTTAAGTTATCACAATTCAGTGTTGCTTTTATCTGTAATTTTGCATTCTCAAGGTAATCAATCTGATCTAAATTAACTTTGAGTTGTGACAGGATATTTTCTTTTTTACACCAGCCTATATCTTTTGAAGTATGATTTGGATTATAATCGGGTACATTGCAGTGCTGATACTTGCCGGAATGTCTGTCTTTGTAAATAATTATTTAGACGAAGTCGAAAATGCCACATATTTATCATATTCTATGTCAGCGTAATCATTGTATATATCCGGCATAAGTTTATCAATATTAATACATATTCGGTTAATATTCTCATTGTTACAGCAATGATCCACTATGACACATTCAGCTAATTGTCCGACTAACGTCATAATACATTTAGTGTACTTTGCGATTATATTCGAAGTCTTATTGCCAAATTCATCTTCATGCCTTTGGTAGTCCCGCTCAAACTCTTTATTCGGATTCGGAGACAAAAGCCATCTTAACCCAATTTTTTCCTTATTGTTTGCCTTTGCAGAAAAAGACTGCATATCATTTTATAATTTATCAAGATAAGTTGCCATATACCATACAAGTTTATCAGCATAATTATCTATTGGCTGTTCGATTCGACTAAAATTATATTTGTCTATTCCTAATATCATCATGTTACCTCGCTAAATTTCAGTTTTAATAAATTGCTTTACACCACAAGCGCATACTTTTTAATTATTCCTCGGTGTTGTATCAAACTCTGCAACTTTATATAAACGTACTCGTTGATAATACAAAGATTTTGCTCATTACAGTACTGCGTTAAGATGTCACGCTGTGTACCTATGCTGCCGCTCTCGCTTTTCAATTCATAGTCACGGCTGAGTCTTAGATAAAGTGCTGTGTTATATTGTTGTTTCATTTTTATCCATGAAACAACCCATATTACAACACATTGCTTACATTCACATTATATCATAATGCGGGCGTAATGTCTACCGCTTTTTCAAAAAAATATTCTGCCGCTTGAGTGCGTTTTTCGTATTTGATAGCGATTTCCACAAGGTCAAGCGCGGTCACTTTCGTTTCGGCAAAGTGCTCCTTTATCTTAATTTTTCTCTTGCCACTGATGTAATACAGCACGTTATCTATCACGGAAAATCCGTCTTTTGCAATCGCCGAAGATTCAATTTTTGCCTCTCCTCGTCTGTTTAAAAACAGCAGGCAGGACCTGAAAAATATTTTCATTCTATTGAATTTTATCATATAGTATCCTCATCATTCTGAAAAATCAAAACCACCACTGAAGTGGTGGTTTGCATACGACCTAGAAGGGCGTATTACAGGCTCAACCCCTAAAGGGGTATTGAAAGGCTTGACA
>CANDLP010000093.1 GCA_947385505.1 uncultured Clostridia bacterium | reverse complement strand
CTTCCCCAGTCATTATATTTGGATCATATCCGGTGATAGTCGGCATTTTATAATAAGATGATGAATAACTTGCGCTTCCGTCATAATCATATTCCTTGGGTTCAATTGTGGGTTTTTTAACAGTAATGGGATTTATTCGCCAGCGCAGCGTTACTTCATCATTTTCCGTATTATATGTATAAACTTCATAACACTCATCATCAAGTGCAGCCAACCATGCGCTTGTAGTTCCCGTAACAGTTCCTGTGTGGTTTCTGACGGTAACGGTGTGGAACATTCCGTCATAAGGAATTTCCAAAATCTCATCATAATCCGCAATAACGGTTACGCCCTTTACTACACTGCTCAAATAAGGCATATCGAAAATCCTGAAGGAAGAGGGAAGTATCAAAGCGGGGCGTACACCGCCGGTATAATTTGGGTATTTGCCATAGCAACTGCCATCAGTCTGGGAGCTCCACACGACGGTGGTGTTATTAATGTTTGGCGAACGAAGCCACCACGACATGACGTCACCATTGTAATATGCAATGCGTTTTCCGTCAGCTGCCGATGTTGCACATTTGCTGAAATAATCCAGCGCCGTTCCTTCCCCCGCACCTACATAGGAATACTTAAAGTTAACTTCACAGCCGCTAAGCAGGAATATCTTTGTTTCAAGCCCGTCTGCTCCTTGCTGATTTGCCCCGTCTTTGCCGCCCCCCTTGCGGTAGGGGATCTTCACTTCCTTGATTTGACTACGGGTTTCTTCGTCAAACAGTTCAAGGAATGTACTGTTAAGGTAGCTGTGTATTGCGCTGTTTTCCAGATTATTTAAGTTATCGGTGTGCCATTGACGTATTTCGTAAATGTCTTTCATCAGCAGCCACGTACCGTTACAGCTGTCATCGTAAATATCGGACGGTTTACCCTGATGTACTATCAAAAATTCACGGTTTTTACCGTTTACTTTAAGCATAATGGTGCTGCCCACAGCTTTTGTGCCAAGCGCTGTTTTTATCATGATTATCTTTCCTCCCTGTCATTATGATACGGAATTAGATTGTATTTTTGTAAACGGATCGCCGCTATGACTTTCTTCATATTCCCTGACCTCGTCTTCGCTTCCTTCAATACGCTCCGTCCATTCCTCGACGACAACGGTTTCCGTATCATTGTGTTTAGCGGCGGCTTCTTCACAGCAGGCAGTTTCGCAGCAATCGTCTCCTTCATCGTCACAGCAGTATCATATATATTCTGTCCGTATTCATTAAGATAATTGGGAACGCCGCTTCTTACGGCAATCCATCCTTTTGCCGCGTTAGTGGTATAATAAACTTTGACTGTATCGCCGGGATAAAGATATGCGCCGCACCTGTTATAAAGATGATATTCATTTTTGTTCTTATCTTCCATAAAACGCACACAGGCTATAAGCTTCATAGGCTGATACCATATCACCTCGGCATTTTTACAGCGTAAAATGTAATTGTCCGCATTTTCATTTTCATATTTATTTTGTGCTGAATTTAACACAGTTTTTACCAGTTCTATCAAATTATTTTCCGAAATCTCTATAATATCACCCTCTTCTGAATTTTGAATAGAAATAAATTATTGTAATTCCAAATGCCACGGCAAGTTGTCAAGATTGACAAGCGAAATGTTCATGGTGTCCCCGCTGTAAGACACTCCGCTGACTAAAAATTTTTTGTCAATAAGCCCCAAGCGTTCCAAGCTTATACTTACGCATTGTTCAACTTCAAGATGCGGCAGCATAGGGCAGTTCACCGAAACAGATGTTCCGATTATAGTTTGCATTTGCAGATATATTTTTGCATATGCGTCAACATTTTGCTGATTGAACCCAAACAGATTTTCTTTTGTAGGAGCTGTCCGATACCCTACTTTATCAATACTTAAGGCTGATTTTGCATTTCGGTTTTCAGCGGTAGATGTATATTGAAGTCCCTCAAAATCTTCACCCCATACTGTAACAACGTTTTTTGCCTTGGGAAAGTCATAAGAGAGGCTTGCGCTTATAACATCAGCTGCCGCATCATTATAAAATGACCAAGCAATAGCCTTGTTTTCATGAGCGTAGTCAAGGTGTCCTTCGGTAACGCGGAGTATGCCGTCTTTGTCATAACATATTCTGCATTTTAACGTATTTGCAAATTGTATAAGAATATCCGCAGCATATGTACCGGCTGAAAGTTCTAATTCTTCACCCGTTGAAACATTCCGTAAAGCATAGTCAATAAGCGGTTTTTTACAGTCAATAGGCTGTCCGTTCCCCTTTGGCAAAGCCAGCATTGATGTAATAAATCCCTCTGCCGTACTTTCCGTTTCAATTTTCATAGATTTGTCAAGCATGGTGGAGCCGTAGCCTGATGTTAATATGCCGAATTTATCTGTACAGCTGATATTTACAGTATTGAAATCCACGGATATTCCGGTAACAACAAATATACCTTTGGAAAACCAATAAGTATTGCCGTTTGCAGGCTCATATAACCCCTTCCAGTATTTTATCTTACGAGTGTACCAAAACCAGCTTGATTCGCCTCCCGTATAAATGGGAGAAATATTTGGTACGGAAAATGAGAGTTTCGCTTGGGTGCCTTGATTGTATTCACAGTCATAATTGTCCGTACCCAAAATAACGTTGTCCACGATTTCCGCAATAACCATTTCGTCTTCCGATAATATTTCGATTTTTGTGACAACATTTTTTTCGTTGGATTTAGCAAGTTGAATGTATTCATCGCTTGCGATATTGTAAAAATCCGTTTTCCATACCTCCTAAAAAATAATGCAGCCATTCCCGTTTTTGGAAATGGCTGCTTAATTTTATTCAATTAAAAAACATATAAAGAAAAATTACGGTATTTATCCGGCGTATTTATCATAAGTCGAACGGTCAATATCCGCGTATTTCAGCGCTTTTTCAATGCTCAGACCATCTTTGAGCATATTTTTCACTGTTTCTATCTTACCCTCTATCTTACCCTCTATCTTACCCTCTATCTTACCCTCTATCTTGCCTTTTTCTTTCATTTCCTTAGCATATTCCTTAGCATATTCTTCAACAGCCTTGCACATATCTCCAACACCTCCGCTCTGAATTTTGTGATATTTTACCTGCTGTGACAGCGTTCCGAAACTGTCATTTTCGGGATCGCTGTGCGCTAAATACTGCAGCAGCTTAGATAAAAACGTTTCGTTTTTGACACTTGTGTTAAAATAATGAATATGAACGCCATTATCATATTCCCGCTGAGTTCCCTTTATGTATTGTACGATTTCATAGTGTACTTCATTCATTTCAAAGGGATCAAAATCGGAAATAAAAATCATATACACTTCCGGCAGCTCCGAATAATCCTTGCCTTTTTCAAGATAAGACCAATCTATTGCGGTGCGGTAATAGCGTATTCTTCGCTCATGATTTTTCTTATCGCCTACCTGAACCTCGACGTCATATAAATTATGTTCCTCGTCCTCTACCAATGCGTCCAACACAATTGAATGACTCTCCGCGTTTCGGATTGAGTATTGAGTTTTGTTTTCAATTATTTTTACCGGTTTGCCGAGCAGCTGTGTAAGCAAATACTCGGCGGCGTCATTGTGTTCCATTACTACCGAGAAAAACGTGTCGTCCATCAGATTAAATTGTGACACCAACGCTTTTTTCTGCTCAAATGTACCGACAAGATCTTCATGTCTGATAACCAAACTGCTCACCTCTTTAGTACAGTGTAACACATTTAAAAAGATTTGTCAAGTTTTAGAGCATGTATTCATAGGTTTTTCTAACGCTCACTTGAAGTTAAATAATTGTCTTCAGCGCTTCTCAGATACTTATTGTTTTCATCCGCAATCATAACTAATGTGTTATATTCTGTTCTTGTTTGGGTAAAGTCAACCGTAATATTATATGGCATTCCGTTTGTATCATACTCTACTTTATACCCGTGACTTGTCAATGTCCCGGTCCAGACATTACCCTTGGGATCCTTAATCATAACAGTACGCTTTTCCGCAACACACTTTTTCCACAGTTCAAACATATACTGATCGTTATATTCAAAATCAGCTCCGTTTTCTTTGCCGCAGTTAAGATACCCGAATAAAAAGCTCATGGAAAAGTTATCATAATCCGTCGGCTCAACCGTTACAGAGGGCATTTTTGCATACAAAGGACTGACGTTTCGGGTAATATTGTGCGCTGCGTTACTTATTTCAACATTTCCTTCGATTCTCCATGTGTGACTGCGATAAAAGGCCTTGGCTTCTCTTTCTAATGCTAAAGTGCGCATATGCCTTTTAACAGTTTTATAGGGATTATTTCTTGCGGTAATATATCTTCCCATGGGTTCAATCAGCGGCACATCATACTTTTCAAGATCATATTCGTGTTTTACAAGTATATCGGCGTCATTTAAAAAGTAAAGATAAAAATCTTCAAAGTGAGGCGTAATGTCTGCATAAGCCGTACATTCTATCATTTTTTCAGGCGGATGCCTTATGTCATTTCCATAAGCGTCTTTTCCCAGATAAGCGCTTTCATAATTACACCCGGTAACAATATAGCGATATTCCTTATCCGAAGCGGCAGTCCAGTCTACCAGAAATAATTTTTGCCTTTTACTGCTGTCTTCAAGCCCGCTTGTATCAACCTCGATAATAACACAGCCGCCCATGCCCAATCCGGAATTTCCATACTTAACATTGCCGTCGGAATCTATTGCGTAATATCCTGCTCCGCCCCCGCCGCAGCCGTAGTTTACGGCATTTTCACCGTTGTTTCCGGGATAACCGCCGTCACCTGCGCCGATACCTCCTCTGCCGGGATCGGGACAGGGAACGTCTGTTTGTATAAGTTCAAAAATAATACAGCCGGGCATACCTTTACCCGGTTCGCTTCTGTCAACAGCACCTACTGTTTGGAAACTGTATGTTTTCACGGCGCCGCCCCCGCCGCCGCAGCCGTAATTAATTGCGTTTTGTCCATTTGAGGGCGGCTTGCCCTGAGCCGAACCGCCGTTTCCGGCGCCGCTGCCGCCACGACCGCCGTTCATTATACGGTACATATTATCGGCCCCTCCGCCGCCACCGCTTGATCCTACATATCCATATGACGTAAGCACGCCGTTGGCGCCGCTGTCGGCATCGTGATAGCTTATACTGCCGTCTTGATTTTGTGCCGCAGATGCGCTCCCGCTTGCAGGAGTTTTCGTGCTGCCGCTGTCGTTGCAGTGAAAAACAGTTCCGTTCACGGTCGCCATAGTACCCTTTGTGTCATTGATATCCGCAATCTTTACACTGCAATGGGTTTTCCCGCCGAGAACAATTTCTTTTGTGAGAACATAGCCGCCCTCACCTCCCGCTTTACACGCGGAAGCGTTTACGTCCCATTGGTATGAATTTCCGTTGTTGGTTTCGGCGTACCATTTTTCGCCGTCACAGCCGCCGCCTACAAGATACATTTTGACAGCCGCGCCATTGGGGACGTTTAAATCAAATTCACCCTCTTCACCGCCTAAGCTTTCCCGGTCAATAAGCAGCCAGTTTCCCTTATTGTATTTAGGGGTAATTCCGGAAACGCTTAAAGTCGCCACGCCGCCGTTGGAACGATTACCGCCGCAAGCCGCACCGCCGCCCCCGCTTGATCCCACATATCCATAAGGAGTGAGAAAACCCTTTTCTCCGTTTTCCGCTTCGCCATATATTACGGAGCTTCCCGAAGTTTGGGTCATTGTACTGCCTTTTACCGAATCTCTTTTTGCGCCGCCTTCACCATTGCATTTATATGTAATACCGTTTACCGAAAGGGAAGTGCCTGTGGTATCGTTCCGTTGCGCTACATTTGCGTGGAATTTCAGTTCACCGCTTGAGGAAACCATTGATTTTTTAAGAAAATATCCCCCGCCGCCACCACTTGTGCCGGTCGCAAAGCTTTTATTAAGGGCATTGGGAGAAGCGTTCCAGCCGCCTCCGTCCTTACCGCCGCCAACCAAATACATATTTACTTTGGCGCCGGGCAATGTATTTATTGTAAAATCACAATCTTTATCAAAGAGATACCAATTTCCGCCGCTATGGGCAGGCTTCGCCCCTGTTATTTTAGTAGGCGAGTTATCTTGTTTGCCTAAATATTTAACTTTTCCTGTTTTCTTTTCAACTCTGAAAAACTCAAAATCAGTTATTTTCTGAAGAGAACTGTTGTCACGATAAAAAAGATACTTCCACGCAAGCTCTATTCCGCCAAAGGCATTCTGTTGTGCGCCGAGCCAAAATCTTTTATTGTTTTCTTCAGGCGAATAGGGAAGAGTATATTCTTTTTCTCCCCTGACCGTTATACCGTCTTGGGTTACGACAGTTATTTTTCCCCGGTAAGTGTGCCCGAAGGGGACAAACACTTCACAGTCCATTTCCTGCGAATATATTTTCTCGGTATGATACACAAGTTTTCCGTCCTCGTCATAAATATCCCAGTAGTGATATTTAACGGAGGAATGAGAGTCGCCTTTAAGGGAAGCCTTGAAAAGTATCCCGTTGGCGGTATTCTCAATACAGTTCGTTATCATATCATAGTCTTTTTTATCAAGCCGCCTGCGTTCATGAAATTCCGCGCTCACTTCAATAGCGGGCATCTTATGAACGCGAAAATAATAGTACGGTGTCCAAAAACGGGAAGTATAAACAGCATAATGAGTACCGGCGGGATAATTTCTGAGTTCATTCCCGTTTTGGCAGGTTATAATGCCGGTAGTTCTGTCATAGGACTGTATTAAAAAGTACTTATCTTCAACCTTTAAATAACAGCCCTCAACAGCGGCGTTTTCATTATTGTTTATGTTAATTCCGGATATTCCGGTGTCAATATAAATATTGTTTTGACTTGCATAGCTTACATCAATTCTCTCGCCGTAATCCTTTTTTTTATGAACATAAACCTTGCTTCCGACGGCGGGTCTCACCACTGCTTTAGAGTTGGAAGCGGTACTTGTATATGTATCAAGCTGTATAACCGAAATCTCCGTACCGTCGCTCCTAATTTGAGATTTATCAAATGTAACGGGAATATCATAAACCGTGCCTTCAAACTTAGGATCAAGAAAATCCACATAATAAGGCGGTTTGATTCTTTTTTTATAACAGGGCAAAAGCGGTAAGTAATGCTCATAATCAAGCCCCGGTATATTATCAACAACGGTATAAAATCCCGGTTCACCCAATAATACGCCCTCGTATATCATATTGTCGGGATATTTTCCCCCTGCAATATCTATATCCTGAACAAGCTCAGCCCTCCAGGTATATTCACCGTCGTCACTGAAAACAGAGGCGTTTTTAACGAAATCCCGGATATTGATTCTTACTCCGTTACCCGCTCCGTTCCATATGTTAAGCTTATTTTCAAGCGCGGGAACATCTTCATATACAACATTCTTGCCGTCTGCAACTTCAATTCCCGAATAATAGTCATAAGCGTGTAAATTCAATTTGTCTATATGGCTTCCGCAAAAGATAAATGAAAACCAAGCTTCATTTGAATTTACGTCTATACATTCATTATTGGGATGCGGGTCTAAAATTGAAACGCCCATATAAGCCTCCTTTCTGCTGTAAAATTTGTAGTGAAATATAAAAAAGACCGTTGCAAATGCCAAAAGTCATAAGCAACAGCCTTTCAATTAACCGACAATACTTATTTCTTTATTGTCTCTTCATCGATCTTATCTAAATCCAATCTGTAAAAACAATTATTACCTTGTTTGCTTTTGATAAGCAACTCAGCTGGAATTACTTTCAGCTTTTTTCTCAACGTATTATAGGACATATCCAAATACTTCATAAGTTCACCTGTAGATATACCGTCGTTGGCAAACAAAGAGGCTTGTATAAGGTAATAATACAAATCATATATATTATTATCCTCTGAATCCGGCAATGTTTCAATCATTGAACGGTAATGCCGAAGCATATTATTGCGCTTTTCCAGAGCCTCACAAAGCTGTTTTTCGGAAATGTCAATAATTTTCAAAAACATCTCTGCAAACGGAGTCAGATAGATCGGAAGAGCACACGTCTGAACTCCAGTCACGGAGCGTCATCT
>CANDLP010000092.1 GCA_947385505.1 uncultured Clostridia bacterium | reverse complement strand
CCAAACACTTTTCCATGCTGATGTAGGAACAGGATTTGTCCACAGTAAAAACGGCTGTCTTTGGTACCTTGATTACGAAACGGAAACGGATATTCCATTTTGTTCAAATCCTGCATGTTCTCACAACAGAGCAGGCTGCGACGCTGAATTTTCAGGTTATACCTATATTTATAACGGCGAATTGATGGATGCGGCTGTCGAACACCAATGGAATGAAAACGATGGATTAAAATATAATATCAATATAATAAAATCAGATATTAACGGTCAAAATCGTAAGATAACAACACAATTGAATTATTTTTTTATGGATAATTTTTTCATAAATAATATGCTGGCATATAATGATAAACTCTATATGTGCTGTTTGGATCAATACTATGTTGAAGGGGAAGAAAAGTTTTCAAGTCCATCTCACTGTAGAACTTATTTAGTTGAAATATCTCTTGAAACAGGTGAAGTAACACATTCAACAGACTGTTTAAGTGACGGATGGAACAACGGGTTAAATTTAAGGGGAATATATGATGGCGAACTGTATTTTCAATACACATACTGTGATGAATTTGATGGAGAATACACGTGGCTTTCTGAGCTTACGTGCCATTCATACTATCGAAAAATGAACCTGAAAACATATGAAATTACAGAAATTACAGAAGAAGAGTTTTTTTATATAATTGTTTCCGATATTGATGGAATTGAAGATAATGGCAGATTGTATTGTACGGAAAATGAAATATTTTTTGAAACACCTGATAAAAAGTGTCGTTTATATCATGATATTCCTGTTAAATTAGCTCCTAACGTATTCGTTAAAAAAGGGAATAATATATATTTTTCTCTTTTGACTGATAAATACATCTTTTTTAAATATAACATGGAAGAAGAAAAGCTGTATGAAGCCTTTAACAACAAGTATGGGGAATATATTTTATATTCTGTAACCGATTCGGGCAAATACATTTTCGGCACGTATGATCATATTTACAGAGACGGGAATTTCTTTATAGTGAGAGAAGATGAATTAGGATTTAAAGAGGTTGACCAAAGCAGGCTTAACGAACTATGCGAAGATTATAATAAAGCTTTAGAAAAAAACAGATTAGAAAACAGCCAAAAACTTCAGGAGTACCTGAATACGTAGAGTTCAAATAACTTCTTATATAAAATCTTATAACAAAACATTTTTATGGCTCTCAATAGTTTGAGTTTTATGGCTTCAGGAAGTATTTACATGAAAAAATTTTTTCTTATAATTTCATTGCTCATACTCGCGTGCTCGCTATCTTCATGCAATTCCTCAAATCAATACGAAGACCTATCACCGGCAAAAGGTTTTGCCCCGAAAGCAAGCTACCAAACACTTTTCCATGCTGATGTAGGAACAGGCTTTGTTCACAGTAAAAACGGTTGTCTCTGGTATCTCGACTACGAAACTGAGGCAGATATTCCTTTTTGCTCAAATCCTGCATGTTCTCACAACAGAGCGGGTTGTGACGCTGAATTTTCGGGTTTAACATATATTTATAAAGGCACTTTAATTGATATGTTTACTCATTTTAAACGTGGTGAAAACGGAGAACGAATAGCTAATGTGGAATTTATAAGATCTGATCTGAACGGTCAAAACCGTAAAACAATATCTCAATTAAAGTATTATATTAACGATATGTTGGCGTACAATGATAAGCTGTATCTATGTTGTTTGGATCAATATTATATTGAAGGGGAAGAAACAATTGCGCTGCCGTCACATAGTAAAACATATCTGGCTGAAATATCTCTGGAAACAGGTGAAGTAATATATTTCTCGGATTGCTACAGCGACGGGTGGAACAATGGGTTAACTTTAAGAGGAATATATGATGGTGAGTTGTATTTTCAATACTCATACAGCGATGAATTCGACGGCGAATACACATGGCCTTCTGAACTTACATGGCATTCAAATTATCGGAAAATGAACCTGAAAACATATGAAATTACAGAAATTACAGAAAAAGAGTTTTTTTATTTTATTATTTCCGATATTGACGGAATTGAAAATAATTGCAGATTGTATTGTACGGAAAATGAAATATTTTTTGAAACACCTGATAAAAAGTGTCGTTTATATCATGATATTCCTGTTAAATTAGCTCCTAACGTATTCGTTAAAAAAGGGAATAATATATATTTTTCTCTTTTGACTGATAAATACATCTTTTTTAAATATAACATGGAAGAAGAAAAGCTGTATGAAGCCTTTAACAACAAGTATGGGGAATATATTTTATATTCTGTAACCGATTCGGGCAAATACATTTTCGGCACGTATGATCATATTTACAGAGACGGGAATTTCTTTATAGTGAGAGAAGATGAATTGGGATTTAAAGAGGCCGACCAAGACAGGCTTAATCAAATATGCGAAGACTACATAAATACTTAGGAAAAACAAAACACAGAGAGCGAAAATATCATGAAAAAAACTATTTTATTTTTAATATGCACTTTTTTGATTTGTATGTTGACCGCTTGCCAAGATAATAATGAAATAATATGGGTTGTTCCGGAATATTATCTTCCCTGTGAAAATGCGGTTGAAATTTTAAATAACAAATTGCGGGACATGGGAAGAGGTTGTAAGATAAAATTTGTTGGCGTAAAAGATGAGGAAGGCAAAACATACACTGATATTATTAAGGACAAAATGAAGTCCGGTGAAAAAATGGACATAATTTACTCCGGATCGCCTAATTCGCTTGAATACGATAATTACAATTCCGCATATTATCGTTTTGCCGTTGAGGGCATTTTTGAACCGTTGGGAGATTTTATTGACAAAGACACAGGCAAGAGCTTGCTTGAGCCGTTTCCGCAGTCACATATAGACGCTATGACGATCGGCGGTGAAATCTATGGAGTAAACGGTTCTCTTACAACTATGTCAACAGATAACTTTTTACTTGTAAATAAAGAAAGAAGCAATATAGCATGGAATGTTCAAAAGACATATTCGCTTATTGAAGTATGCGATTTATTAAACGGCAGTTCAAATCATGAAAACATAACACCCGTAAATTTTTCCTCCCAGCATGTACCGTATTATTATTTTACAAATTGCACGCAGGTCACGGATTGCTTATATATAAATAATAACAATGAAATTATTTTTATGTTGGACGACAGCGAATATATAAGCTTTCTTATTAAATGCGGCGAGATGCGGAATAACGGTATTATCGCAAAAGGAAATAATGGCGATATTCTTGAAACTTCTTACATAAATTTTGAAGATTGTTCGGGAGGCTATGAATTATCCGAATCATTTAATAAATCGGAGGCTCGCAGTCCGTATATAATGATACCCCTTGAAAATGAAAATTATATCAGATTTTCAAATATCGGCACCGGAATATGTAAAACATCAGAGAAAAAAGAAAAAGCCTTTGAATTGCTGTCTTTATGTTTTACCGACAAAGAAATAAATAATCTTTTAGTATTTGGGGAAGAAAACGAAGACTACGTTTTAAACGACGGCATTCCGACAAATACAGACGGATATGAAAATATACGGATTTTTACATTCGGGAACAGATTGATATGCTATCCGCTTAATTATGAAACCGAAAATAAAAGAGAGGATTATATTGAAGCGTATGATAACGCGTTAATTCCCGATTGTATGACATTTGTTTTTGACGATTCCCCGCTTAAAGAAAAAGTTGTAATTACAAATCAAATTATCAATGATTACTATAATTCAATTTTAAACGAAGGCATTACTCCGGATACAATAGAAACAATTACAGATGAATACAAAGCCCTGTTGTATGACAACGGATTACAAGATATAATAAATGAATTAACAAAACAATATACTGAGTTTTTATCGTGTAAAGGAGAGTAATATGCCGGTTCTGACATTATCAAATATAAATAAACATTATAAGCAGAAGCACGCTCTTAAAAGCTTTAATTTTACCTTTCAAAACGGAATATACGGACTTTTAGGACCTAACGGAGCGGGAAAATCCACTTTGATGAACATTATTTCCGACAACTTGCAGCCCGACAGCGGCGGAGAGATAAAATGGAACGGAAAATCAATATACTCTCTCGGCGAAAAATACCGTGAAATATTGGGATTTATGCCGCAGCAGCAGTCGTTATACGATACCTTCACGGCAGTAAGATTTTTATCGTATATCGCCGCTTTAAAGGGACTTTCCAAAGCTCAGGCAAAGGAACAAATACCCTATGTTCTTAAAACGGTGGAGCTGTCCGACTGCGCCAAAAAGTACATAGGCGGTTTTTCGGGAGGAATGAAACAACGTTTGCTTATTGCACAGGCTTTGTTGGGCGAACCCGAATTGATTTTATTGGACGAACCCACAGCGGGGCTTGATCCTAAGCAGAGAGTTATTATAAGACGGCTTATTGAATCTCTGAAAGAAAAGGCGGCGGTTATAGTTTCCACCCATATAGTTTCCGATGTTGAAACAACAGCGGACAAGATAATAATTTTAAAAGAAGGGGAAATAATTACCTCCGGCACTGTGCGGGAACTTATTTCGGAGCTGCCCGACAATACGGAAAAAAATCTCGAAAATGTTTATATGCGCCATTTTGGAAATTTGAACGAGGATTAAATGAAAAATGACTATCATAAAAAATGAAATATTTAAGCTGATTTCAAAAAAGAGCCTTTTATTCCTTATTCTTGTATTATTGGCTGTAAATGCTGTAACAATGCTGTTTTCGGGCAACAAATTCGGAGAAGCCAATTATGAAGTTCCCGATTCCGCATACAAGCTTATGCAGCGGGAACTGGAGGAAATTCCGGAAAATGAGCGGCTGCAATACATAGAGGATCAGATATATGCGGGCGAGATTTACTCCGCCTTAAGGCTTTCGGAGGAGCTTTCAACAGATATGCCCGTCGAAGAGCTGTTCCCTGTTTTGCTGGAAGAAAAAGCACAGCAATACATTGAACGGTACTCAAAGGGCGAAAACACCCTGCCTTATACCGGAAGCGCGGTGGGTGAAGAGTTGTTTTTGTCAAAAATAAAAAGAGAAATCGAAAATATTTACGGATATGGCGATTATCTTGACGAAATACAAAAACAGGCGGAGCATATGGACGTTTCCTCCATATTCGGAAAAAATAACTCTTTTTCAAGAAAAAATATTGAAAAAACCGCCTTGGCTTACAAAAATATTGAAAAAAAAGAACTTCCATACAATATTACCGAAAACATAAGGCTTGGTTTAAACGGAAATATGACCGACATCTGCGCTCTTTTGGGCGCTGCTTTTGCCGCGCTTTCGCTTATCTGCGGCGAGCGTGAGATCAGCGCCTTTTCGCTGCTGCGTACTTTAAAAAAAGGGCGAATCAGGCTTATGCTGTGTAAAATAATAGCAATGTTCCTTTTCTGTCTGGTTTCGTCACTTTTGTTTACCGGCAGCAGCCTTTTGATATGCGGTATGCGCTTCGGTTTTTGCGCCCTGAGTATGCCTGTTCAGTCTGTCAGCGGGTTTATAGGCTGTACATTAAATATTAACATAGGACAGTATTTAATTTTATTTATAATTATGAAAACACTGTCCTATTTTGTAATTTCTTCTGTTGTGCTGTTTGTAAGCATTACCGCTAAAAACAACGTTATGATATACGGCATTTCCTCTTGTGTTATCGGCGCCGAGATATTGCTTTATTATTCCGTCAACAGGCTTTCGGCTTTAGGATTTTTAAAATACGTAAACTTATATGCTTTTACAAAAACAAATGATTTTTTAGGAGAATACCACAATATAAATTTTGCGGATAACCCCGTAAACCTGACCGTAATTTCGGTTATTTCTCTGTTTGTGATAGGTATCGGACTTAATGTTTTATCGGTGATTTTTTACAGCAGATCGAAAAATACCGTTTATTCCTCTTACAGGATTTCCGCCTTGCTTGGAAAAATAAATCCTTTCGGCAAGAGAATTTCCGTATCATTAACAGCTCATGAGTGTTATAAAATTTTCATTTCCGAAAAAGGAATTATCGTTCTGATTCTGATGATTGCGGCAAGCTGTTATTTGTATACAAGCTTTTCTGTGTTTCCCGATGAAAGCGATGGTTATTTCAGGGGATTCGTAAAGGAACACGGCGGAATTATCACCGAGGAAACAGACGAATTTGTAAAAGAGAAGGAGATGTATTTTGATCGTATGCTAAATGAAACAGATATGGACAATCCCGCATTGGCAGTGGTTTTAAGGCAAAAAAACGGATTTGATATATTTGCCGAAAGATATTATTATGCAAAGGAAAAGGGCGTTGAAATAATTTATGACACAGGATATTGCAAACTTTGTGAAGGCAAAAATACATTAACGCAGCTGTTGTTTCTTTTTGCGTTTATGGGCGTTGTTTTTGCCCCCGTTTTTTCCTTTGACAGCAAAACTTCACCCCTTATTATTTCAACTAAGAATGGGCGAAAAAAAGATATTTTGACAAGGGGGACAATATGTGGAGTAACTGCATTTTTTATGTTTTTTGCCGCACATTTGCCTATTTTTATAAAAATATTTAAGATATACGGAATGGATGGAATAAATTCCATTGTGTATGCAGTGTCGGCTTTCAGAAACTTTCCGTTTGATATTTCTGTTTTGTGGTTTTTGATTTTGAGATATATAGGGCTGATAATTTTAACGCTTTGTGTTATGACGGCAATGCTTTTTATATCGAGAAAAATGAAATCAAGCGCCGCCTGTACAATAATTCTGACAGCTTTGTTTGCGGTGCCGCTGGCGGCATGGCTTGGGATAATTTCATAACGTATTCATTCAGCAGAAGCTGTAAAGCACTTTAAATAAAAAAATCTTATAAAAGTACTTGAAATTTTTTTTGATTTATGTTAAAATAATACAACAGGCAAAAACGCAAAAAGGAGATCGGCCAATGACATATAAAGAAGAATTTATCAAATTCATGAGTGACAGCGGCGTGCTGACTTTCGGTGATTTTACGCTGAAAAGCGGCAGAAAGGCTCCTTATTTCATAAATGCGGGAAAATATATGAAAGGCGGGCAGATTGCCAAGCTTGGCGGATTTTACGCTGAATGTATAAACGAACACGGGCTTGACGCGGATTTTCTTTTCGGACCCGCTTATAAAGGAATTCCTTTGGCAGTAAGCGCAGTAACTGCTTTATACAATAAATACGGCAGGGATTTGTATTACAGCTTTGACCGAAAAGAAGCAAAAGATCACGGCGAAGGCGGAATGTTTGTAGGCAAGCAGCCTGAAAACGGTGACCGTGTTGTTATAATAGAAGATGTAATGACCAGCGGTAAAGCGCTTCGCGAGGTATTGCCCAAACTTAAAGAAACGGCCGATGTAAAAGTTGAGGCTATGATTATTACAGTGGATCGCATGGAAAAAGGTTTAAACAGTGATCTGTCCGCAGTACAGGAAGTTGACCGTGACTTTGGAATTAAAGTTTATTCTATAGTTACCATTAAGGATATTATTGAGGCTATAGAGAATGGGATTATTGATGGCAAAGATTATTTGGACGCAATGAAAAAATATCGTGAAATTTATGGGGTTGACTGAGTGTAAATTTTCGCTTTGGCTATATTAAAGTGTTTTTTGACGGGGTAAAGGAAGTAATATTGTTAAAATTAGATTAATTTATAATGATTTTTGATTTTGGGGGTTGAGCGGTACGTTCGGGAGCATAGAATGGTTGGAGTGCGTTGCAGAGTTGTTTGTTGCATATTGCCGTTGACACTATACTGGTAGGCGGTGTCGTTGGGCAGAATTTTCGGTCAAAGATTTGGTTGACCACATCTTTGACTGCTTGCACCAAAATCGGGTGAAAAATTCAAAAATCGAGACGTGGCTCAGTTTGGTAGAGCGCTGCGTTCGGGAGCATAGAACTGTCCGAGCGCATTGCAGAGCGGTTTGCGGCATATTGCCTTTGACACTACATCATAACGGCGGTTTCGCCGGACAGAATTTTCGGTCAAAAAATCGTTTGACCACATCTTTGACCACTTACACCAAAATCGGGGGAAAAATTCAAAAATCGAGACGTGGCTCAGTTTGGTAGAGCGCTGCGTTCGGGAG
>CANDLP010000091.1 GCA_947385505.1 uncultured Clostridia bacterium | reverse complement strand
CCACGTCCGTGCACACTCTTTCCCTACACGACGCTCTTCCGATCTGGGAAGAAGCTCCGAGGCTTTTGCGGTGCGAAAGCTTTTATCTATCGCTACGCAGATTGATTCCATAAGATTGGTCTTTCCCTGAGCGTTTCTGCCGCTTATTATGTTGGTTTTATCTGAAAATAAAAAATCCGCTTTTGAAATATTGCGGAAATTTTTTAATTTTAAAGAGGTGATTTTCATAGTATACCTTTTTTTATTTTTTTATTTTAAGGCGCAAATATAGACTTTGTTTCCCACTTCAACTTTTTCTCCGCCCTTTAATTTTTTACCTCTCATAAGACAAACCTCCCCGTCAACCTTAACAGATCCGCCGCCTATAATTATTTTAGCCATTCCGCCTGTTTCGGCTGCCGAACAAAGCTTCAAAAACTGTTCTAATTTAATAAAAGGGGGTCTGACTTCTATAACTTCTTCAACTGACATTCATATTTTCCTTTCTTATGAAAATTTTACGGCTTGAAATTTGCGCCTCTTTGTCTATTTATTCCTTCGACTTTACCGGCATTACAAGATAAGTAAAATCATCACCCGACACAGGCACTATTTTTATCGGTGACAAAGGAGAAGTAAACTGAAGCTTAACCTCATCACACTCGGAATATCTTAGCGCATCCATCATATATCTGGCATTAAACGCTATTTCCATTTTACTGTTAGGATAATCTATTTTCATTTCCTCATGAATGGAGCCGAGATTTGTACTGCAATTCACAGTAAGCTTATCATTTTCAAAAACACATTTAACCGGACTTTTAAATTTTTCCGTCAGCAAAAGCACACGGTCAAGAGAAGAAGCAAATGCAGCGGCTTTTACTACCGCTTCGGTTGAGGGAGTAAATTCGGTAAATCTGCGGAAATCTATAAAGTCACCGTCCAATACTCTTGTAAATGTAATATAATCGTCTCTGTTAAATCCCACCTGACTTTTATCTATAAGAACGGTAACGTCTTTTCCGGTGTCTTCGTCGGAAAGAATACGCAAAAGTTCATTTAAAACTTTTGTAGGAACAACAAATGAAAGGTCATTATACTCTACTTTTTCCATTCTCATTGCTATCCTTACGCCGTCTACCGCCACCATGCTGAATACATTGTCTTTTACCTCAAAGAGCACACCCGTAAGAATAGGCTTAAGGTCATTCTGCGCTACGGAAAAAACGGTTTGTTTTATCATGCTTTTAAGAATATTTTCTTTGATATTGAAGCTGACGGCGAGACTCATTTCGGGGAGGTTGGGGTAATTGTTTCCCGAAACTCCCACAAGCTTAAATTCAATGGTTCCGCATTTTATGGTTACTTTTGTTTCTTCCTCACAGCTAAGCTCTATCGGAAATCCCGAAGGCATTTTTTTCAGCATATCTGCGAGGAGCTTTGCGTTAAGTACTACTTCTCCTTCTTCCTCCGAGGAGATTACGGGTATCATATTTTTTATGCCGCTGTCAAGGTCGTAGCCCGTTACGGTAAGGATATTATTTTTAAGGTTAATTAGTATACCTTCCAAAGCGGGAATGGATGAATGTGCGGCAGTTACTTTTGAGGCGTTGATAATAGCGTCGGATAATAAATTTCTGTCTGCGGTGAACTTCATTTTGATTTTTCCTTTCCTTTTTAACGATATATTGATTTTTTATTGACTTTATTATATTTCCTTTATTTTTTTTAATTTATCATTCTCGGATTTTCAACAACAAATTTTTTTCATAGAAACTTTTTTTAAAAGTAAAGAAAAGAAGAGATAAAATTTCTTTTTTTATTATAGGGAGTGTTGAAATTGTGGAAATCGGGATTTTATTTTTTTAAACTGCGGATTTGCTTGTTGTTAAATGTTGGTTGAAAATTTTGGAAAAGGTTTAAAGTTTTTTTCTTTAAACTTTTTAACATATCGATGTTGAGGGATTGTTGAAAACTCTGTGGAAAATGTTGATAACTATTTATTTTATATTGTAAGTATTGCGTAACAGGGGAAGCCCTGCAAGGGAGGGCTTCCCCTGTTAAAAAACATTATAGAAAGTTAAGACTGTACCTCATCATGTACCGTCCTGTTTTCCGCAATAGAAGACCTGAGCACACGAAGTCTTGTTCTGTCGCTTCCCGTTTCAATAAGCACAGTGTCCTCCTTGACGGAAAGTACGCGTCCGATAATTCCTCCCGTGGTAACAACTTCGTCAGCAACCTGAAGATTATCCAACATTTCCTTCATCTTTTTCGACCTCTTTTTTTCGGGTCGGATAAGCAGGAAATAAAAAATAACTACCATAAGCAATATGGGAAGCAAAGTAGTGAGCAAAGTCACAATAGTGCTTCCCCCGGCTTCTGGTGCGGAGGGAGTTTCAACCAATAATCTGAACAGCATTGTAGTTTCCTTTCTTTTGTAAAAATTTACCTTGTTTTCTTAATATTATACAGCTAAAAAGAGTAAAAAGCAAGTGAAATTTTAATGATTTTATGAAATAATACGAAATAATGCAAATTTACTTGACGAATCAAAAAAAATGCAGTAAAATAATATAGTATACCTTATGGGTAATTAAGCAAAAAAGAAGGAAAAATAATTGGATATTAAAGTAAGCGCTTCGCTTTTGGGGGCGGATCTTTCCGAACTCGGCACAGAGGCGGTAAGAGCCAAAAACAGCGGAGCGGATTGGATACATTATGATGTTATGGACGGAAAATTCGTAGAGAACATTTCCTTTGGATCAGAAGTACAAAAGTCAATAGGAAAAAAAGGAAACTTTTTTATGGATACTCATCTTATGGTGAGCCGACCTGATAAACAGCTTGATTATTTCATTAAAGGCGGTTCCGATCTGATAACCTTCCATATTGAAAGCGACAGCGATGCGGATCATACCGTAAATATGCTTCACCAGGCGGGTATTGCCGCGGGTATAGCTTTAAAGCCGTCTACTCCTGTGGAAAGCATATACCCTTTTATTGAAAAGCTTGAGCTTGTACTGATAATGACGGTTGAACCCGGTTACGGGGGACAGGGATTTCTTAATTATACACTTCCGAAAATAAAGCAGATAAGGGAAAAAGCCGACGAACTGCGTCCTTCTCTTATGATAGAGGTGGACGGAGGGATAAATATGGAAACCGCCCCTCTTGTAAAAAAAGCGGGAGCTGATGTGTTAGTAAGCGGAAGCTATATTTTCGGAGCCGAAAATATGAGGGAAGCGATCCAAAAATTAAAAGAAAAATAATTTATAAATCAAAATACTTTTCCTGCTTTTTCCGCCCCGTGCTCTTCGGCAATCACTCTGTAATGCTCCTCGGTAAAAGCCGCCGTAAGCTCGTCGCGGTAAACCTCACCGAATTCTTTTAAAAGTTCGTAAAGCTTGTTGTAGCACACATTTATCGGAATAAGTGCCAGCCGGTAATTTGAACCGTCGGAAAAAAGCTTTGAATGAAACCCCGCGCCTTCCTTTTCGGCTTTTTTAAGACAGCGGCAGGCAAATCCCAAATCCTTTTCGCTGTAAGGCTTGAATATTATCGGCGATACTTGACAGCTGTTGTCCAAAAGCTTTTTCCCCTGACGTTCCAAAGCGCTTACATAAAGCATACATCCGCCGTCGGTACGCTTAAATGCTTCCACAAATAAACGGCGTTCACTGTTGAGGAGCCTTGCCGCCATAGCCGCTCCTTCAGGTTTATCGGAGGATTTAAGCAGTTTTCCCAACGTCTGGCGGCATCGGCTTCCCTGTTCGGAAAAAGATTCGTAACAAAGGCGGTTTTCGCTCATATCTTCCGGTGTAAGAGTAAGCTTAAGAGTGGTTTTAGACAGAATATCTATTTTCATTTTATATCTTTCCTTTCCGAAAGGTAATTTCTGATAGTGGAGTTTAACGCGGAGTCTTTGAAACGTCTGTAAATAATATATTCAAAAACTGAAAAATAAACCGGATTTAAAATAAATTTTTTAAGCGCCTATTTGTGTTTATTTTCGCATATTTGCGTTTTATTCGTGAAATGCGTAAATAAGCGTTTAATAGGTACAATAAAGAGGTAATATGTCAAATTCCGAAAAAACATTTGCCGCTAAAAACGGCGAGGATATTAAAATAGCCGGCGACGGAAAGAGAGTGCTTTTCGGCAGAAAATACCGCTCAATTTACGGAGATCAGCTGGTGTGTCTTTGCGCCCTTCTTATAATGGCGGTATGGCGCTGGGGATTAAGAGCGTTGGTTATCTGCGGCGCAGGCGTTGCGGTAAGTGTTGTCGCCGACTGGCTTTTCTGTAAAATGACAGGCAAGATCTATAATCCTAAGGATCTGTCAACCGTTGTAAGCGGTATGTGCCTTGGACTTATGATGCCCGCCGTTATAGGATACGGATATATTGTTTTCGGCGCTGCTTTGGCTATGGGCATTAAACATATTTTCGGCGGAAAAAACAATTACATTTTTAATCCCGCCTGCGTAAGCTACGCTTTTTTGTCCGTCTGCTGGCCGTCACAGGTGCTTATGTTCCCGAAAATAGGAGAAACCATACCGGTGTTTGAGCCTTATGAGGGAACATTGTCGTCGGGTCTCGAAAGCTATCTGGTAAGATTGGGCACGGCGCAGGAAATGTCGGTGACCGATGTTTTTCTGGGCAACTTTATCGGAGCAATAGGTACCACACATGTGCTGATACTTATAGTATGCGGCATCTGTCTTATGTGCAGAAGGTCTCTTTCTCCAACCGTAACTTTGGTTACATTCGCTGTTTTTGCCGCAGGTACGTTTTTGTTCCCCATGTATGACAATGTCAGCGCTTCGATCGTTATTGAGCTTATTTGCGGCAATATTTTATTCGGACTCATTTTTCTTGCCAATGATCCTCAGACATTGCCGCACTCTTTTTTGGGAAAAATATACTACGGTATTGTAATAGGCGTACTGATGGTATTTTTCAGACATCTGACCTCTGCGGAGGCAAGCTTTGTTTACGTTCTTCTTATAGCCAATGCGGTATCTCTTCATATAGACTTGTTTGCCGATAAGAGCATAATTGTGGTAAAGCACACCTTTAAATGGCTTAAAAACAGTTCGGGAAGCTTTGAAAGGGTCAGAAAAGAAGCGCAGAGCGGGGAAAGAAAGTCGCTTGGCGATACACAGGAAATTATTGTGCCTCTTTTGAACTACAATATGCCCGCGGTTGACAACAAGATAATCAAAGCGTCAAAAAAACCTCCGAAAATAGTCAGAGACGAACATAACCGCCCTATCCGAAAGGAAAACGGAAAGGAAAGCTTTTTAATGGCATTAAGAAAGGGAATCGGAATTAAAAGAATTACCGGTAATGTGAAGGCAGCAAAAGAAAGTCAAGTTAAAAAAATAAATAACAGACCTATAAGGCAGCCTAAGAAGAACGATAATAATAAAACGGGAAACAAGGAAAAATAATATATAAAAAGGAAGAATCCGATGGAACAGAATAAATCCGGAAGAGTAAAGCTTTTAGACGGAATATTAAATCAAAATATGGTTCTTATGAGCGGATTGTTTGCCGGTCCCGTAATAGGAGCTGCTACAAATCTGGAAAATTCATTGGTGATAGCATTGGCTTTCACTCTTATAACAATGGCAACCGCCGGACTTTGCCGGCTGCTGCCTAAAAAAATTGTATTTTCGGTAAGAATAGCGCTTTATGCGCTTATAGCATCAGTGATTTATATTCCGGTAATAATGCTGGAGAATCTGATTTTCGGCGCTGATACGGTAAGATCGGTTTCACTGTACTTGGCTATTCTTGTCACAAACCCGCTGATAATGTCCAAAACCGAAAGCCGTTTTTTTCTTCGTTCCGTACCGATGATGTTTAAGGATATAACGGGTTTTGTGATCGGATTCGATCTTTCCTGTATTATTGTGGGAGCGCTGAGAGATATCATTTCCGATAATATGCTCTGGAATACCATAATTCCTCTTCCTTTTCAGATGTCGGCTATGGAAAGCGTTTACGGCGGATTTATTTTAGTGGGAGTATTGGCCGGGCTTTTCAGATTTGTCTACCGCAGAGCTTTAAGAAGAAGGAGCCGTTCCGCTTCGGAAAATAATGATCAAAAATAATTAAAAAGCTAAAAAGGAACATAAAATAGATGGAAACTATATTTTCAAGATTTTTAGCCGCCGCGCTTTTGGGTATATTTATAGAAAATGCCGCCTTTGAGCGTGCGCTTGGCGTAAACGTGCTTCTTTACGCCGCTCGAAAAAGAGAAAATCTTATAGGAATATTTACCGGAGTGGTGTATGTAACGACAATTTCCTCCGCTTTGACTTGTCTTACCGACAGGTATTTTTCGGCTTGGGAGTACTATAATATACTGATACCTTTTATTTACATTTTTATAGTTTCGGCGGTATATATTCTCACCCAGATGTTGGTATGGATGTTTTTTCCGAATATTCTCAAAAGAGTAAAAAAGTATGTTCATTTGTCTGTGTTTAACTGTGCGGTATTGGGCGCTCTTTTTATTCAAAGCAGAATAGGGGGGACCTTTGCCAGCTATATCGGATACGGATTGGGTACAGGTCTTGGATTTTTGTTGGCGGGCTATCTGCTTTATGCCGCCGAAGACAGACTTAATTCCGAAAATGTTCCCGAATCTTTCAGAGGTATGCCCATTACTATGATCTATATCGGGGTAATTTCCTTGGCGTTAAGCGCTTTTTGGGGCAAGCATTAGAAGGAGATTTTTAATATGAAACGCAATAAATCAATTAAGATAAAAAGAAGTAAAAACAGGCTGTACAAAAAGAAAAAATCCGGCGCTAAGGTAGCGGCGGAAACCGTTATTTTTATTCTTATTGCAGGGGCTCTTGTTTTTGTGGGTTATTCCGCGGCAGGACCTTTAATAGAGCTGTGGTCCGGGGGAACAGGGACCGAAATAGAAGGCTGGACTCCTGCTCCGCCGCCTCAGGCAAGCGACAGCGATGTTACCGGAAACGCCTCCGACGCTGAAATTACAACGGAGCCTGTTACCACCGAAGAAGAACTGTCGGACGAAACCGGAGCCTATATTTTGTCGGAAAACGACATAGTAAATGTTACTGTGTTGAATAATGCCATAGATAAAGCAAAAAAGTCGGGGTATACACAGGTTTTGGTGCCGATGAAAAACAAAGAAGGGAAGTTGCTTTATAAAAGCAATATCAATTATATTAAGGACACTGAGCTTGTAACGGGAACCATGCCTGCGGGACAGATATCTTCCGTTATAAAAGCGGGCGGGCTTATTCCTAAGGCAGTTATTTATACGCTGATGGATAATGACGCTCCTTCTTTTGTGGATAATGCGGGATATCGTTTTGCGGACGACAGTTATTTCTGGCTTGATGCGGCCGCCGCCAACGGTGGGAAAAGATGGCTTGATCCTTTTCTTGACGGAACAAAAAAATATGCAGCCGATTTGTCAAGAGAACTTAAGCTGGCGGGATTTGAAGAAGTAATCCTTTCACAGCTTCGTTTTCCCGATTTCACCTCCTATGATCAGACCATTCTTGACAACCGAAGCTTCACCGACGACAGATACAAAGCCCTTACTTCCGTTTACAGCGCCTCGTATAATGCTTCGGAAAAGAAAAGCGCGGTATCGGTGGATATAAAAGACGTGCTTAACGGATACGGTCAGAGCTTTTCGGGAACTGCCGAGATATTGAATGATAAGACTTTTACGGGAACAATATATCTTTTTATTGCTCCAAGCGAGTTTGAAAACCGTTTGGAGGTTGGAGAAAATAAGTTTATAGGTCTTTCTCCCAATGCTCCCGAAAAAACGGAAACTCTTATAGGAAAGGCAATGGAATATATAGGAACAAACGTTTCCGTTTCGGTAATCATTAACGACAGCGCGCTTAGCGAAGAAGAGACTGAGGAATGTTATAAGAGACTTATACCAATCCCATTTTGAACTGACGTAATACCCACAGTTCAAAAAGGGATTAGTATTAGACGCTGAAAAATAGAATTATATTTAAGTGCTCTTCCGATTATATCTTTAATATTTTTGTTATTTATTGCAAAGAAATTGAGATTTAATCGGGGGAGCATTTTGTCTGTAATACTAATAACCATTTAAAAAACAGATAAACTGTTTTTTAAATGACATGCCGC